>NZ_JANSJA010000063.1:2359-39091 GCF_047462335.1 Synechococcus sp. H60.1 | reverse complement strand
ATTTTTTTTTTTCCTCCATCTCCCCCACCCCCGCACTCGTAGGCCGTCTGGGGGGGCGGCTCTTGTTAAAACGAGGGAGGGCGGCGGAGGGGTTGGGGCGGCCATCGGCGTGGGTGTAGGGGTCGGCCCCAGCTTCGCCGTGGGAACAGGCGTGGGGGGCGGCGTTGGCAAGGTTGTCAGTGAAGAAGCTTGAATCTGCTGGGGTGCAGGATCTGGCGGGAGTGGGGCAGCCGCAGGGGGGGATTCCGAGGCCGGCTGGGTCGGCTCCTCCGCTGGGTCAGGCAGAGCTGATTCTGCAGCCGCCTCAAGCGGGGCCGGCGGGGGATCCTCCAGCCACAGCGTGACCGGGATCCGCACTTCGGGTTCTCTCAGAGGTCGGGATCCCCACCCCAGCAGCCCCAACAGATGCAAAAGCAGCGAGAGCAAAGTCTCCCAGCGCAGCGGGCGGAGCTCCCGACTTTGCCTAGGCAATTCAGGGAGATCCTCCAGCGAGGTGCAGGCAACCGAGAGAGCAAGGGAGCAATAGCCCGCCAGCAGGGCCGCCCTGAGCAGCTTCTCGCCCCAGCCAATCCAGCGCAGCCCCTCAGAGCTCTGGCCCCGCGCCACCCCCCACAGGCCCAGCTCCAGCCAGGCCAGACCCACCCCGTAGGCCATGCCTGCCTGCTGCCAATACCCCATCTGCAGGCGCCACAAAAGCCGAGGGTGGGAGCCCCTCTGCAAAGAAGCGGATCCCCGGTCGGTGCGAGTGGGGGGTTTGGCGAGCATGGCTCGGGGCTATCTCGATGGGCACGTCTGGCGGGGAGTCCTAGAAGCGGCTGGAGAAGCTGAGGGCCACATGGCGCCCCGGCTGGGCCCGCCGCTCCACTTCAGGGCCAACAAAGAGGGTGCGGGTTTCGGAGTAGAGAAAATACCGCTCGTCGAAGAGGTTGAACACCCCGAAATTGAGCTGCCAGTTGTCGTCTAGGTTGTAGTAGCCCAGCAGATCCACCACCGTATAGCCACTGGGCACAAAGGGAATCTGCGGGGGAGCGTTGGGGTTGGGTCGCACCACCTCCCGCTGCGGATCCCGCGGATCCGCCACCAGCGTGGCCACCAACCTCGCCCCCCATACCTGGCTGGGATCGTCGTAGTGCAGCCCCAGCACCGCTGTCAGCGGCTCGATTGAAAGCAGGGGCTTGTTTTCTGTAAGATTGTCCCCCACCGCCCAGGCAAAGCTGCCGTTTAGGCTCCAACCGGTTAGGTCGGGGCTAAAGAAATATTGTCCTGTCGCCTCTACGCCGTAGATACGGGCGCGGCTGACGTTTTGGCTCTGGAACAGGATGACCGGCGGGGGCGGCGGGCTACCGGGGGGGCCGGGGGGTGAGGGCTCGGATCCCACCTCCCGGAATGCCTCGATAAAGTCGTTGTAGGTGTTGTAGTAGGCCGCCAAGCTGAAGCTGGCCTGCGGGTAGATCCCTCGCAAACCCACTTCAAAGCCCTGGCTGGTTTCCGGGCGCAAGTCGGGGTTGGAGAGGGTGCGATAGCGGAAAACCGGGCTGACCAGGTTGGTGAAGCCGCTGTTGATCTCGTTGTATTGGGGAGCGCGAAAGCCGGTGTTGTACTGGGCCGTGAAGGTGAGGTTGGGGTTAATCCTCCACACTAGGCCCAGCTTGGGGGAAACGGCATCGGCAAAGAGGCTGGCCGCTTCTGCCCCGCTTTTGAGGAAGGCTTCATCGGGGCTAGGGGTGAGGTTGTAGGTGTCGTAGCGGATGCCGGGGATCAGAGTCAAGTTGCCGCCGCCAAAGTCGATCTCATCCTGCACATACAGCCCAAAGCGCACGGTGTCCGAGTCGGGAAAATCTTTGGTGGGAAAGGTATCTGGGGGAATGTTTTGGGTTACTGCTCCAGTTTGCAGATTGGTCTGAAAACGGTTGCGAGGTCGCTCGTTGCGGGTGGTGGAGATCTCCATCCCATACACCAGGCGGTGGGAGAGATCCCCGGTTTGGAAGCGGCTTTGGGCCTGCAGGCTGGCTCCCAAAATGTTGCTGACCAGCTCGTTGAAGGTATCCCGCCGCACCGGTACGGGTCGGCCTTGCACCGTGAGGGTGCGCTCCTCTACACTGGGCTCGCGGGTGCGGGCGGGCTGGTAGTAGATCTGGACAGTGGCCAGCTCAAAAGCGGGATTCTCTGGGTTGGCGTAGCGATACTCCAAACTGAGGCGGCTGCGCTCGGTGTCGATGGTTTCCCTAAATAAGCTGACGGCGGGATCCAGGTTGCGCCGCGAGAACGTGGTGGTGGTGCGGCTGTTGAAGTACTCGCCGGTCAAGGTGAGGCTTTCCAAGGGGCTGAAGCGGTAAACCAGCTTGGCCAAAACGTTGTCCCCCTCCACCGTTTGCCGATCTTTGAAACTGGGATCCGCCTTGATATCCGGCTCCCTGGCGTCGCGGCGGGTGTAGATGAGCAGGGCTTCCAGGTTCCCCTGGCGGCCCGCCAAGCTGAGGGTGTTGACAAAGCCTTGGTTTTTGCTGTCGTACTGGCTGGAGAGGCCCACATGGCTGTCCCGTTCCCCCAGCAGATCCACTGGATCTAGAGTAGTGTAGGTTACCACGCCCCCCAGGGCATCGCTGCCATAGAGGGTGGAAGCAGGGCCGCGGATGATCTCCACCGTCTTCAGGGTCTCCAGCTCAAAGGTGTCCCGCCCGATGTTGAAGGGGCCAAAGGAAAACTGCTCCGGCTGCCGGATCCCGTCCACTTGGATCAGCACCCGGTTGGCGTCAAGGCCGCGGATGTTGAAGTCTTGCAGTCCATAGCGGACATTTCGCCGCACGCTCACCCCCGGCTCGTAGCGCACCAGATCCTGGATGTTCTGGATGAGCTCCCGCCGCAGGCGCTCCCGGTCGATGACGGTGATGCTGGCCGGCGAGTCGGCCAGGGTGCGCTCGGTGCGGGTGCCGGTGACTGTAACCTGCTGCAGGTTGAAGACAGGGGTGCCCTGCTGCAACACCTGCAGATCCGCTTGCAGCCGCTCCACTTCCGCCTGATCCCCCCGCCGACGGGCAGCTTCGATCTGGGCTTCTAGCTCGCGAATCTGCTCTTGGATGGTGGTGGCCCCCCGAGGGGTGGCCTGGGCCAGCAAAGGAGTCTCAGGAATCCGAGCCGCGGGTTGCGCCTGGGCCAGGGATCCCCAACTCAGCCCCAGACACAGCCCCAAACTCACTGCCTTCCAGCCCCAGCCGGTTACTCGCATAACTTCTCACTCTCCCAAAAACCACCAGAAACAAGTCAAACCTTCGCCTCAACACCCTTTCCTCCCAGCCAGAGGGGCCTTGCCGGGTCTGCGCTGCGCAAGGGGCAAAGCTGGAGCCCCACCGGCGTTGGGATCCACTCCACCTCTAGGCCAAACACCTGCCGCACCCTCTCAGCAGTCAAGGCCGCCTGCGGGGATCCCAGGGCCTGCAACTGTCCGGATCCCAGCAGAGCCACCCGCCGGCTGTAGCGAATGGCCAGGTTTAGATCGTGCAGCACGCTAACCACCGTCAGCCCCTGCTCCTGCTGCAGCCGTCGCAACAGCTCCAGCAGCTCCAGTTGGTGGCGCAGATCCAAAAACGTGGTGGGCTCGTCCAACAGCAGCACCTGCGGCTCCTGCACCAGGGCTAGCGCCAGAAAGGCCCGTTGCCGCTCGCCGCCGGAGAGCGTTTCCACCCGCCGCAGGGCCAGGGATCCCAGTCCCGTCTGCTCCAGCGCCCATTCCACCCGCTGCTGATCTGCCCGCGGCAACTGCCACGCCCACCAGGGCTGGTGAGGAGAACGCCCCAAGCTCACCAGTTGCCGCACTGTCAGCCCTGTCGGGATCCGCGGCTGCTGGGGCAAAAGGGCCAACTGCCGCGCCACCTGTTGCGGGCTGAGCTGGGTGTGCAGATCCCGACCGTCCAAAAGTACGCGCCCCGCCTGCGGAACCAACACTCGGCTGAGTAGCCGCAGCAGGGTCGATTTGCCTGAGCCATTGGGGCCGACAATGCTCAGCCAGTCCCCCGCCTGCAGGCTGAAGCTCACCTGCCGGATCACCTGATGCGAGCCATAGCCCCCGCTCAGCGCCTCGGCCTGCAAAATCGGCCGGCCCGCCCTCATTGCCCCGCCTCCCGCTGCCGCAGCAGCCAGCCGAAAAACGGCGCCCCCATCAACGCCGTGACGATCCCCACCGGCAGCTCTACAGCCCCCAGCCGGGCGAGGAGATCGGCGCCGCTTAACAGAGCCGCTCCCGCCAAGGCAGAAAGGGGCAACAGCCAGCGGTGATCCGATCCCACCCCCTGGCGCACCATGTGGGGCACCACCAACCCCACAAAGCCGATCAACCCCCCCACGCTGACGACTGCCGCCGCCAACAAAGCCGCCACCAAGCCGATGGTCACCCGCGTCCGCACCAACGGGATCCCCAAGCTCACCGCCATCTCTTCTCCTAGGCCCAGCAGGTTCAAAGCCCGTGCCTGCGCCCAGCCCAGCCCCAGCCCGACCAGGATATACACCCCGGCCACCCGCACCTCCGGCCAACCCCGCCCGCTCAGGCTGCCGATCAACCACGTCAGGGCCACCTGGACCCGCTCATCGGCCAGGAGCAACAAAGCAGAGCTGATCGCCCCAAAGAGGGCGCTGACAGCCACTCCCGCCAGGATCAGCCGTTCCACCGCCAGCCCGGAGCGGGTGCGCGCCAGCCCATACACCAACACCGTAGTCAGCACGCCGCCCACCCAAGCTGCCAAGGGCACCCAAGCCGTCCACTCCCCCCAGGTGAGCAGCGCTACGGCCGCCAGGCCCGCCCCCGCTGAGATGCCCAGCAGGTAGGGATCCGCCAGCCCATTGCCCAACATCCCCTGCAACAGGGCCCCCGCCATCCCCAAGGCTGCCCCTAGCAACTGGGCCAAAAGCGCCCGCGGCAGCCGCAACTGCCAGACAATGGTCTGCCGGATCGGATCCCCTTGCCCCCACAGGGCCTGCCACAGCTCCGAAAAAGTTATGGGAATGGATCCCAAGGCAATTGAGATCCAAAGCAGCAAGAGGATGACACCCAGTAGCAAAACCATCAAGCCGACCGGCGAGCGGATCCGCCTGGTCTGCCCCCAGCGGGTCTCCGGGTCAACTCCTGATGACAGACGCTCTTGCTTGGCCAACATCGCAAACCTCTGGACTTTTAAGAGGGGGAGATCCCCAAGACAAGACAGCCCCAGCCGGCTCGCCAGCGCACCCAGACCCACCTCGGCGCAGCCCTAACCTGCCGAGCTTCTTAGCTTGTTGAGACTTAGATTCAATAAAAACGTAGCTGTCAGAATAACAGGCTTTCTTGGCTATTGCAAGTTAGTTTTAATAAGTCTTCGACCCCCTTTGAGCCAAGGGGAGATGGATCGGCACTCCCAGCCGCCTAGGCCGGCTTGTTCCCCGAAACCAAAGTCTGCCTTCACTGAGCTGCCCAAGGAGAGGGGGAAGATCCCCAATAAAATGGCCGAAGCCGGCTAGCTTGGGTTGGACAGAGCCGTCTTGAAGTATTGGCGCTATGACTTCTTCCGCTGCCCCTGAGCCCACCTGGGATGCCCTGCAGGTGGATCCCGCCCTGCTCACCCCCATGATGCAGCACTACGTAGAGCTAAAGCGGCAATACCCCCACGCCATCCTGCTCTACCGCCTGGGGGATTTCTACGAGATGTTTTTCCAGGACGCGCAACTGGTGTCGCGGGAGCTGGAGCTGGTGCTCACCGGGCGAGAGGCGGGGGCCATCGGGCGGGTGCCCATGTGCGGGATCCCTTACCACGCCTTTGACCGCTATGCCGCCCAGTTGGTGGCCAAAGGCTATGCCCTAGCCGTCTGCGACCAGATGGAGCCGGCGGATCAAGCCAAAGGCTTGGTGCGGCGGGAAGTGACGCGGGTGATCACCCCCGGCACGGTCATCGAGGAGGAGCTGCTGCAGGCGCGGCAAAACAACTACCTGGCGGCCATTGTCCGCCTGCGAGGCTCCAAGCAAACCGCCTGGGGCCTGGCCTATGCCGACATTTCCACCGGTGAGTTCTGGGTCTGCCAGAGTGAGGGGCAAGAGCAGCTAGAACAGGAGCTGGCCCGGCTGCAGCCGGCGGAGATCCTGCTGCCCACCGAAGAGGGGCTGGGCCTGGGCCTGATGCGGCCTGGGGATCCCCAAGCCCCCCTGGGCCTACCCGGCCAGTACGCCTATACCCTGCGCCCGGCGGAGCCCTTTGAGCTAGCGGTGGCGCGGGACAACCTACTGCAGACCTATGGCCTGCGCTCCCTGGAGGGCTTGGGCTGCGAGGGGCTGCCCCTGGCCATTCGGGCGGCAGGGGGATTGCTCCACTATCTGGAAGAGACGCAAAAGAACCTGGTGCAGCCCTCTCCCCAAGGGGGCCATCCGCTCCTGCGCCCGCCCCGCACCTACCAGCTCACCGACTACCTAATATTGGATGCCCAAACCCGCCGCAACCTGGAGCTGACCCAGACCATCCGCGAGGGGGCCTTTGTCGGATCCCTGCTCTGGGTCTTGGATCACAGCCGCACCGCCATGGGCGGGCGCACCCTGCGCCGCTGGCTGCTGCAGCCTTTGCGGGATCGAGAGCAAATCCGCCTTCGCCAGGACACCATCCAGGAGCTGTTGGAAAACCCCTCCCTGCGCACCCGCCTGGGATCCCTTCTAGACTCTCTGTACGACCTGGAGCGCTTGGCCAACCGCGTCGCCTCCGGCACCGCCAACCCGCGCGAGCTGGTGGCCCTGGGCTCCTCCCTGGGCAAGCTGCCCCAACTGGCCGAGCTGGTGGCCGAAGCCCAAACTCCCCTTCTGCAGAGCCTACAGCAGGTGGATCCCGCTCTGGTTGACCTGGGCCGGCGCATCGAGCACACCCTCTTGCCCTCGCCCCCGCCCATTCTCACCGAAGGGGGGCTGATCCGGCCTGGCGTAGATCCGGAGCTGGACAGGCTGCGGCAGCAGGTGGAGCAAGACCGCCAATGGATTGCCCAGTTGGAGAAAACCGAGCGCGAGCGCACCGGCATCCCCACCCTCAAAGTCGGCTTCAACAAGGCCTTTGGCTACTACCTCAGCATCAGCCGCGCCAAGGCGCAGCAGGTGCCCAAGGAGTACATCCGCAAGCAGACGCTAACCAACGAAGAGCGCTTCATCACCCCTGAGCTTAAAGAAAAAGAGGCTCGCATCCTCACTGCCCAAACCGACATCAACCAGCGGGAGTACGAGCTGTTTGTGCAGTTGCGCCAAGAGGCGGGATCCCAAGCTGCCGCCATCCGCCAGGTGGCCCAGACCCTGGCCGCCGTCGATGCTCTGTTTGGCCTAGCCGAGGTGGCCGTGCAGCAGGGCTACACCCGCCCGGTGATCACTGCAGATCGCCGTTTAATCATCGAAGAGGGTCGCCACCCGGTGGTGGAGAAATCTTTGCCCCAGGGCCTGTTTGTCCCCAACTCGGTGCGCCTGGGATCCCCCCACGGCCCCGATCTCATCGTCCTCACTGGCCCCAACATGTCCGGCAAGTCCACCTACTTGCGCCAGATTGGGCTAATCCAGATCCTGGCCCAGATGGGCAGCTTTGTCCCGGCGCGGCGGGCGGAGCTGGGCCTGTGCGACCGCGTGTTTACCCGCATTGGCGCCGTGGATGACCTGGCCACAGGACAGTCCACCTTCATGGTGGAGATGAACGAGACGGCCAACATTCTCAACCACGCCGGCGAGCGATCCCTGGTGCTCTTGGACGAGATTGGCCGCGGCACCGCCACCTTTGACGGCCTCTCTATTGCCTGGGCCGTGGCCGAATACCTGGCCACCCAAGTGCGCGCCCGCACCATCTTTGCCACCCACTACCACGAGCTCAACCAACTGGAGACGCTGCTGCCCAACGTGGCCAACTTCCAGGTGGTGGTTAAGGAGCTGCCGGATCGCATCATCTTTTTGCACCAGGTGCAGCCGGGGGGAGCCGACCGCTCCTATGGCATCGAGGTAGGGCGCATGGCCGGCCTGCCCCAGCCGGTCATCGAGCGGGCCAAACAGGTGCTGGCTCTGGTGGAAAAACACAGCCGCATCGGCCTGGGCCTGCGCAACCAAGGGAAAAGCCGCCCTTCTTCAAACAACCCCAAAAAACAGCCCAAGCAAGAACCCCATTCCAGCGGGATCCCCGGCTGCGATGCCACAGCTGGGGATCAACTGTCCTTTTTCCCCAAAGAGCTCTAGGGCTACTCTCGACCTGGATCCCGTTCTTGCAGCCCCAAGGTAGTGGCCAGCACCTCCAGCTCCTCCCGCTGCCCCTCTACCCACAGCAGGGATCCGAGGGGCGGATCGGCCTCTTGCAACCTTAGGCGGAGCTGCTGCGGGCGGTGATTGCGCCGCCAGTAGTACCAGCCTGCCCAAGGAGAGACCAACAGCAGTGTCCAGGGCCAAACTCCCCAACCCGGCTCCAGCACCTGCAGCACCAAAGCCAGACAGGCCAGCCCCGCCCCCGCCAGCCCCGTCAAAAAAACGGCCAGTCCCACGCTAGGCTGCGCCTGACCCACAAAGGTGGCGATCCCCTCTGCATCGGCAGATTGCAAGCGATAGGCGCGCCCCTCCAGGTGCTCGCAAAGGAGGGATCCCATTTCCTCCAGGCTACGGCTGCTAGAATAGAGACGGGCTTCGAGGCGGTCTTTGCCAGAGGCTCGCAGGAAAAAGAAGAGGCCAATGGCCAGCAAGACCGTCAGCAGCAGCGTCGAAATTGTCTCTCCCTGCAGGGAAAAAGAGGTTGCTACTGCCGCGCGTGCCTGGGCGAGAGAGCCAAAGTTAACGAGCGGCGCAACTGCGATCGAGGCTCTCTCTCCTGACCAGAAAGAAGGGGAGTTGGCAAGAAAGTAGCTCATGAAATGCTAGTTTGCACGCCTGCTGGCCAGTTTAGACTACCGAGAGGGGTTGGCTGCCCCCCTCCAAAGAAAAACCAAGTTGCCACCTCTATCGCCTTGTAGCCCACCTGGGCAAGAATCCAAGGACAGTGCGCTTTTCAGCAAGGTCGGTGGCAGTTTAAGAGAAGGGGACTCTACGTCGGATCTAGTGACTCTCGCCTGGGAAGGGCAACTATAATTAAGTTATGATAAGACGATTGTGCTTTGCTGACTATTGTAACTTCCCCTCCCTAGGGTAGCTTCTTTATAGAAGGGCAGAGCTCTACAACGAGGCGTGAGGAGGGCAGTGCTTGTCTCACTTGAGCGATGATAGCGCAAAGCAACGCCTCAGGGAGACACTGAACCCAGAGATTTCCTCATGGTCCTGCCCTTTTGGTTGACCTGTTTGCCTGCTTCTGTCGCTATCCAACAACACCTTACATGTCTAACTACGAACCTGAGCTCAACGATATTTTGTTCGATGGCGATCTCCTCGATCCTGCTGAGGAAGCAGAGGTAGATCTGGCCGAGAGCGAGTTTGCAGAAGAGGAGCCAGCTCGCCGCTCCACCGATCTGGTGCGCCTTTATTTGCAGGAGATCGGTCGTGTTCCCCTTCTGGGTCGCGATGAGGAGGTGGCTCTGGCCCAAAGAGTCCAAGACTACATGAAGCTCTTGGATGTGCGCCTGCGCCTGCAGAAGGAGTTGGGACGGGATCCGACCCTCGCTGAATGGGCGGCCAGAGCCAACCAGTACCCTGAGTGGGCCAACCTCACTCCCGAAAAGCTGCAGCAGATCCAGCGAATTGGCAAGCGGGCCAAGGAGCACATGATCAAAGCCAACCTGCGCCTGGTGGTGTCGGTGGCGAAAAAATACCAAAATCGCGGCCTGGAGCTGCTGGATTTGATCCAGGAGGGCACGCTGGGCCTGGAGCGAGCGGTGGAGAAGTTTGACCCCAAGAAGGGCTATCGCTTCAGCACCTATGCCTACTGGTGGATCCGGCAGGGCATCACCCGGGCTATCGCCACCCAAAGCCGTACCATCCGCCTGCCCGTTCACATCACTGAGAAACTGAACAAGATCAAGAAAGCGCAGCGCAAGCTCTCCCAAGAAAAAGGCCGCACTCCCACCATCGAAGACATTGCCTCCGAGTTGGAGATGACTCCGCCCCAAGTACGAGAGCTGTTGGTACGGGTGCCGCGCTCGGTCTCTCTGGAAACTAAGGTGGGCAAAGACAAAGACACCGAACTGGGGGATCTGCTGGAAACCGACGACATCTCCCCCGAGGAGACGATGATGCGGGAGGCCCTGCATCGCGATCTGCAGCAGTTGCTGGCGGATCTCACCAGCCGCGAGCGGGATGTGATCCGCATGCGCTTTGGCTTGGGGGACGGGCGCACCTACTCGCTGGCGGAGATTGGCCGCGCCTTGGATCTGTCGCGGGAGCGGGTACGGCAAATCGAGGCCAAAGCCCTGCAAAAGCTGCGCCAGCCGAAGCGGCGCAACCGAGTTCGGGACTACCTCGAAGCCATCAGCTAGCCGGGCCTGCCTAGGATCTGGGTAGGGATCGCCGGCTGGCAATCTTGGGCAGGCGGGCCTGGAGCTGGACTGCCAGCCACTCCACTTCCGGGATCTGCAGATACAGGGCCCCTGCTGCAAACAAGCTGAGGCCTAGGCCGGCGGCTAGACTAGCCCCCAGGACGGCAGTAAGCAGCGGGGATCCCAGGATCTCGTGGGAGTGCAGTTGTGTCCACAGCCAATGGCTGAGGCCCCCGGCCAAGGTGGTGATCCCCAGCAAGGGCAGCAGGGCCTGTCCCATCTCCCGCCAAGGGATCCCCGGCAGGCGCTGGTGGAGGCGGATCCCTAGCCCAATCAGAGCCATCAGGTTAACGCCTGCCGTAGCTAGGGCAATGCCCGGTGCTCCAAAGGTGGGCAAAAACAGGAAGTCCAGCAGGGCGTTGAGGCCAATGGACAAGCCACTAATACGCAGCGGCGTAGCCCCATCCTCCAGGGCGTAAAAGATGCGCACCAGCACATCCCGCAGCAAGTAAAAACTTATCCCCAGACCATAGGCCCTCAGCAGGGCCGCCACCTCCTGGGTCACCTCCGGCGTAAAGCGCCCCCGCTGGTAGGCTATCTGGACGATGGGTTCAGCCAGGGCCACCAACAGCATCGCAAGGGGCAGGGTGAGGATGGCCGTAACCATCAGCCCTTGGCGGATGCGTTGGCGCAACTCCAACCAGCGGGATCCATCCCCTGCCAACTGGGCGTAGAGGGGCATCAGGGGCACCAGCACCATGTTGGAGAGGATCCCCAGGGGAGTTTGCACTAGGAGCTGGGCGTAGCCCAAGTTGCCAATGGTGCGATCCCCAGGCACGAAGGAGGCAAAAAAGAGATCCACGTAGACATTGATGTGGATCATGCCGGAGGAGACTACTGCCGGCAGCAGCAGCAGGCCCACCGCCCGCACCGGCGGGGATCCCCAGTCAAAGCGCAGCCGCAGCCGCCCCAGCCCCAGCCGCATCTGCAGAGGCACCTGCGCCAGCCACTGGGCAATGGCGCCGATGAGCACACCCCAGGCTAGTAAAGTGGGGATCCCTGTCCACCCCAACGTGACCAGGATCCCGATGACGGCCAGGCTGGAGATGAGGGGGCTGAGGGCGGGCAAGAGGTAGTGCTCGGCTGCATTGAGTGCCCCAAAGCCAATGCCAATCCAGCCCGAGAGCAGGGCCAGCGGCGCCATGATCCGCAGTTGCTGGGCGGCGAGGACATGCACTTCGGGGCTGGCCCCTGGGGCACTCAGGTGTACCACCCAGTCGGCTCCCCACCAGAGGCCCAAGGTCACCGCCAAAAGCAAGCAGCCCACCAGGGTAGAGATGGACTCTAGCCAGCGGGCTGGATCCTCTCTTCCCGGCTGCTGCTTTTTGAGCACGCTGACGATAGCGCTGTGGAAAGGTCCGTTGATCCCGCCCAGCAAGATCAACAAAAAACCAGGCAGGACGTAGGCTATGCTAAAGGCGCTGTACTCTGGCCCTGAGCCGTAGACTGCAGCAATTAAGGCCTGCCGGACAAACCCCATGCCCTTGCTAAGCAGCGTGGCCCCTGCCACCAGTCCTGCCACTGAGAGCAAGGAACGGGGTGGAGAAGACGCGGCGGAGCCCCCTGGGATCCCTTCCCGCCTGGCAGACTCCTCCATGTCCCTAGCTCCCCACCGCCGCTTTGGCAATGGACAACTGTCGGGATGCCCCAATCGGTTCCTTCGCAGGATTCACCCACAAGCTCACAGCTGCTACCCCCTCGCTTCGGCATAGGGCAGCACTATTATCCCGAATTCTCCGAACCTCGAGAGGGAGGGCGGGGACTTTCGTTAGTCAAGATAGAGCTCAGGCCAGCAGTTGTCGCTCCTGCTCCAGTTGCTGCAACAAATGCTCATCTCCGCGGGCCTGGGCAGAGCGGATGCGCTCCTGCAGCCGGCTCAGCAGATGCTGCCGATGGGTTTCTTTGACTAGGGTCATAAAGTCCTTGCGCAGGGAGATAACCTCGCTCGCTGCCTTCACCTCCGGATTGAGGACAAGGCCTCGATACGTCAAGACAAAAGACTGCGGCAGCGCCATAGCCGCCAATTGAGCTGGCCAGCTCCACGCCAAGCCCCGGTACTGCGCTGGCACCTCCTGCCGCTGGCAGGTTGCGGAGACAGAAGGGACAAAGGGGTGGGCAATGCCTCGGTAGGTCAGTTGCATAGGAAGACTCCCCCACATGAACTGCGGCGAAATAAAGGGACGCCCCTGCACCGGCCTCTCAGAAGCCGCTAGACAACAGCTCCTGCTTCCTGGATGCGGCTCAGAGGGTAAAACCCAACTTTATTCTGTATCAGCTTTAACAAAATAAGCCCTTAGGTGTCAACTTTAGGTCGAGGTCGCCTTCCCAGCTCTACCTCTCCCTGCCCAGAGGGTTAGAGCAGCTCGTCGATTAGCCATAGCACCTGCTGTAGGTCAGTGCTAGCCTCTTTCCCACATCTAAGGTTTATCTCCACCAACTGCTTGAGGGCGAGCAGCTTGATGTTGGCCTCGACCGCTGCCGCTGCCATGGCTTGGGCCGCTGGCAGGTAGCCACTAGCCCCCAAATCGAGAAGGGCAGCCCGCCGCAGATGAATGTTGGGGTGATCCAACGCCGACAGTAGCGGCTGGACAAAAGTGGGATCCCCTGTCAGGCGGTAACAGGCCCGCGCTGCCGCCCATTGCAGGCGCATCGAGGGGTGCTCCAGATAGGGGCGGATCTGCCCCAGGGCGGCAGCCACCTGCAGATGTCCAAGAGCCTCAATCAAAGCCTCCAAGGCGGCAGGCGCTTCTGTCTGCAAACCTTGCTCTACCCAGCGCAGCCCTTCGAGCAAAGCGGCTCCCAGCTCTCCAGCTTGCCTGGGATCCTGGTCAAGGTTATTGGCCAGGGCAATCTCCACCAGCGCCTGGGCGGCTGCCGCCACCACTTGGCCATCGGAGCAGCGCAAAGCCTCTTTCAGGGCCGGGATCCCAGCAGGGGAGGCCACCTTACCCAGGGCACGGGCGGCGTTGCGCCGCAGCGGATATCCCCCCTGCGTGGTGCGATCCGTCTCATCGGCCAAGGCTTCGATCAGGGCCGGGATCCCTTCCACAACCCGCATGCGCCCCAGCCACCACGCCGCATAGTAGCGCTCCCCCACATCCCCGTGGCGCAGCTTGGCGATCTGGCCGGCTGGGGTGAGATCGGCGGCTGGAGGGGGATCTGGAGGAACAGCCGTGGTCATAGCCTCAACAGGCCAGAGCGCCTCCAGAGGCCTCAAGCGCTGCGGACGCTGACGATCTTGGCGCCCGACTTGAGCAGCCGCTGCATCGTCGCCGAGAGCTGATCGGCAGAAACGAAGATCTGCTGGTTGGATTTGCGCACCCGGCTGGAGGTGGCCAGGGCCGAGGGCGGGTTAAGCAGCCGCGTCACCTCAATGCAAAACATGCGGTCGGACTGGCCCGTTGGCGGCCCCAAGTGTTTGGTAATGGGGCTGGGGGGCAGCAGCCCCCGCACCCCGATGCGGCGGATGGCCGGAGTAAAGCCGGTGGCCAGGGGCATCATCAAGCGCGGCCTGCGCCCCTGGGAACGGTCGTTGTTGGCGTAGCCTCCGTAGAGGGCAAAGAGGTTGGTGAAGTCGCGGGTGGTATGAGCCTTGCGGTATTCAAACCCGCGCGGATAGGGGACGATGTTGTCGCCAAACGCTTCCAGGTATTCTGGGCTATCGATATAGGAGTCGATCTCCGCGCTGTGGCCCCCCGTGTGGTAAATGTCCAGGTGTCGGGCAATATCCTTGGGGCTGGTGGGAGCCCGCCCCAGCAGGTGCTTGAAGTTGAGCTCGATGGCGCGGGTCTGGGAGTTAGGGTACAAAAACCGCCTCTTATAGGCTTCGGACTTGGCGATTAAGCGCACAAACTCCCGCACCGTCAGGCTACCTTGGCGTAGCAACGATTCTGCACTGGCCAGCTCCTTCCTGTCTGCCCCAAACAGGTGATCGTTGCCCAGCACCTGGCGATAGATGGCCCGCAGGATCGCATTGAGCTGATCCTGGCTGGCATTAGGGCGCAATTCCAAGGGAGTCGTCTCTGTAATGCCCCGGATCCCCATTCGGCTTGCCGCTGTGATTCCACTCATGCTAATTCCTCATGATGAAACTGGCTGGATTAACTTTGAAAAAAGCTTGAAAAGGCTGCTTTGGCTCACCTCTCAACTCAACAACCCTCAGCAGCACAAATATGGGGTTGAAGCAAGAGCAACAGTGGCGCTTTCCCCTCTGGGAGAGAGATCCTTAGACCCAACCGGCCAAAGGGATCCCTTTCTCGCCACCGTTGCCCCTGATAACCTTTCTTCGCCATCCCCCTCAAGCGCCGGGCTGGCCACCTTTTTGGGGGATCCCAAGCTGCAGAACCTAGCTGAGCGCGTTGATGGCGTAGTCGATGTAGGTGTTGGCTTCGGTGGCCGCTTGCCCTGTCAGGCCATGGTTGGCTTTGATGTAGCGTAGCGCTTCGATAAACCAACTGGGGGAGAGTTCAAAAGCGGCGTTGATCTCGCGGATCCCGGCCAACTGGTACTCATCCAGCGGGCCAGTGCCACCGGCTACCAAGCAGTAGGTGATGTAGCGCAGGTAGTGGCGCACGTCACGGGCGCACTTGTCTTTGCCCGCTTGGGTGTGGCATTGTCCGCCGGGCTGAGTGGTATAGGGGAACTTGGCATAGACGGCCTCGGTGGCGCCGCGCACCAGCTCTTCGGCACGGCTGCTCAGGACTCGGGCAGCTTCCATGCTGGCGGCAGCCCGCTGAAAACGGCCGTTGATGGCCTGCAACTCGCTGTTGCTCAGATAGCGCCCCTGGCTATCGGCGGTGGCAATGGCATCGACAATAGGGGTTTGCATGATTCAAAACGCTCCTTTACTTAAGCTCAACGCAAAAATCAGGGCAACCAACACTGCAAAAGAGGCTCAGTTGCAAAATGACTGCAAAAAAGGTCGCTTTTTCAGGGATCCCAGGCCAACCCGAGTTGAACTCCGCGGCGGCCTTCACCAGAGGATCCGGGTGTTTCAGATGAAGCAATGGAGATTCCGGCCTATCAGACCACCGCAGCAGCAGCGCGATCGAAGTAAGACTCGATTTCGGCAATCAAAGCGCTGCAATCACCCCGGGTGATGCCGTTGGGATCGTTCACCACCGCCACCGCAGCTTTTTTCATTTTTTGAATGCCGTTGGCCACAGAGCTACCAGGGGTGCCCAGCGCCTGATAGGTTTCCCGCAAGCCGTTCAAGCAGCGCTCGTCCAGCACGCTGGGGTCAGCGGCTGCCACAGCATAGGTGATGTAGCGGAGAATGATATCCATATCCCGCATACAGGCGGCCACATTGCGGCTGGGGTAGGCAGGGCCGCCGGGAGCGTTCAAATTGGGCTCCTCGGCAAACAACTGACGGATGGCATCGGTCACGATTTTAGAAGCGTTGCTGGTGAGGCGGTTCACGGCATCCAAGCGCTTGTTCCCCTCCGCAATCACCTGCTGCAGAGCCGCAAACTCGTTTTCTCCCAAGAAAGCACCTTTGGAGTCAGCTTGCGCAACAACTTTGCCAAATACATCGTTCATGGCTTTAAATCTCCTAGCGAAAGCAAAAGAGGTTATGAATCAGCACTCCCTGCTGCGGAAGTGAGAGCTCCCGCCAGCCAGGAAGGCAGCAATGCCCCGATCCCCGATGCCGACCGGCGCTGTTGGCACAGCCCTTTGTCCCAACAGACCTGCCGACGGGATCAAAGCCCGTAGAAACAAGATGGGCAAGCTAATCCCCGACCCGCCTCCAGTCAAACGGCTCCACCGGCGAAGCCGCTTGCCAACACATGCCGAGGGATCCCGCTTGTAAAGATCCTCCCCTGCTGACAACCTGAACTGGACAGATGAGGAAAAGCTGGCTCGCCTTGTTTCCAGTCTTTTTCTATCGCGAGGACGGGAAGCGATTGAATCAAAAAATGTAAAGGGGCTTTACCTGCCGCAAAAAGTCTCGGATCCTCATCCAGACCGGCAATCTCAGTCTTTTCGCTCCACCCTTCAGGGCCTTAATTTTTACAGAAAAGAACATTACTTCATACAGCTTTACGAGATACATAGTAATGTCAACCGCGATTGTGGCTTTGAGATCCAGGACAGGCCCGCTTCTGTATCCATGCAAACCTTTTCATAAAAGATACATAATTTAACATTTACGGAGCTTCCTCGGCAGAGCAGAGGTTGGGGAAAATCTGAGCAGGTTGTCGTTGACCGCCTGGGATTTTCGGTATAAGTCCCTACGGAATTCCTGGATGCGTGGTTATGTCGAACTGGTCGGAGTCCACCTCTTCCCCCGAGCTGTTGCAGATGGCGCGTTGGCTGGCGGGAGACTTCAGCAACCAAGAGCAAGCCTGGGAGAACCCACCTTTTTTTGCCTCGATCCGGGTGGCCTATCGTCCCTTGCCAACTGCTGTGCTGGGGGGGATTGGCTTCTATGTGGAACAGGCCTACAGCGGCCATTTGGAGGAGCCCTATCGTCAGGCAGTGGTGGAACTCACCCAAGTAGGGGACGGGATCGTGATTCGCAACTACCGTCCTCTGCAGCCGCAGCGGTGGCGGGGGTGTGCTCGCGAGAAAGCGGAGCAACTTAGCCAACTGAGCGCTGCCGATCTGGCCTACCTGCCGGGGTGTGATGTGCAGGTGAAGAGGCAGGGATCCCTCTTTGTCGGCGTGACAGAGCCGGGTTGCCGCTGTTGTGTGGTGCGCAACGGCCAAACCACCTATTTGCAGACCACCTTGCACCTGAGCGAGAGCGAGTTTTGCAGCCACGATCGCGGCATAGATCCGGTTACCCACCGCCAGGTGTGGGGAGCTTTGGCCGGCCCTTTTCGCTTTCGCAAGGTTGTCGATTGGCAGGTGGAGCTGCTGCAGTAGGTGGGAAGAGGATCCCTGGCCAATCTCGGCGCCGTGGGCGAAAGATGATACTTTTGGAGGAAGCAACTGCGGCCCGCCACCTGTCCGAACAGGGATCCTTTCTGCTGGCTGCTCGGCAACGCTGACGCGAATGTGCGAATGAACTATCCCCATGCAAGACGAACAAGACACGCTTCGCCAACAGCTTCTCGCCCTCCAAGATGAGGCGCTTGCCCAGGTGGCGCAGGCTGCCGATCTGGAGGCCTTGGAGCAGATCCGCATCGACTATCTGGGCAAAAAGGGGAAGCTCTCGAAGATCTTGGGGGGCATGGGGAAGCTGCCCCCGGAAGAACGGCCTGCCATTGGCGCTTTGGCCAACACCTTCAAAGAGGCCCTACAATCCAGCCTGGATGAGCGCAAACGGGCCTTGGCCGAAGCCCAGCTCCAGGCCCGCCTGGAGGCGGAGCGGCTGGATGTCACCATGCCGGGGCCGCGCCGGCCCTTGGGGCGGATCCACCCTTTGCAGGCCACCATCGACCGCATGCTCGATATCTTTGTGGGGATGGGCTACACGGTGGTTCATGGCCCGGAGATCGAGACAGAGTACTACAACTTCGAGGCCCTCAACACCCCCGCTGACCACCCGGCGCGGGACATGCAGGATACCCTCTACCTAGAAAAGGGTTATCTGATGCGCACCCAAACCTCTTCGGTCCAGGTGCGGTATATGGAGCAACACCAGCCGCCCCTGCGCATTGTGCATGCCGGGCGAGTGATGCGCCGCGATACCGTCGATGCCACCCACTCTGCCGTGTTTCACCAGATGGAAATTTTGGCGGTGGGCGAGAACCTCACCTTTTGCGACCTGAAGGGCACCCTCAAAGAGTTTGTCACTCGCTTGTTGGGCCAGCGAGAAACCCGCTTCCGGCCCAGCTATTTCCCTTTCACGGAGCCTTCTGCCGAGATGGATGTGCGTTTTGGCTCCAAGTGGCTGGAAATTTTTGGCTGTGGCATGGTGGATCCCAATGTGTTTCAGGCGGTCGGCTATGACCCGGAGCGCTACACCGGCTTTGCAGCAGGGATCGGCGTCGAGCGGGTGGCCATGCTTCTACACGGCATTCAAGATATCCGCCTGTTCTACAGCAGCGACCTGCGCTTTTTGTCGCAATTTTAGGTCAGGAAAAGGTGCGTTTGTAAACCAACTGCAGGTGCTCCAGCTCGTCTTTGCGATTGGCACGGCGCAAAAGGCGCATTTGTTCTTCGAGAACTTGGCGGGCTTCATTGCGGCTAATCGGGTCAAAAACCAATTCTTCCAGAGCAGATGGATCGGCGTTGTGATCGGGGGGCTTGAAGTAAACCCGAAAAAACAGCCTTTGGGCATAAAGGGTGGTGAAGATGGCCTGACTTTCGTCAACCCGACACAGGCTGTAGAGCAAACCAAATGTAGGGTGATTCAGATACAGCTCATTCATGACCAATAGCGTATCACTCTTGGTGGAGAAGAGGGGCTTTCCTTCTCGTTCGCTGGCCGAGAAAGTTGCTGAAATGATTTTGCTCCGGCTCTTGAGACCAAGAGCGCAAATCAGAGGTTCCACCCAGCCTGATTTTGGCTTTTGCGACTGGATTCAAGATTAACAAAGCTTTTAGACACAGGTCGGGCTGCTATCGCCGCTGCTGTTCCTGCGCCTTTTTCTTCATGTCATCCAATTCCTTATCTACCGCTAGTCGCATCTCCAGCCGACGAAATTCTTCCTCCAATTTATCCTCTTCAAACAGGCTGCCCCAGCGGTTGAACTGCGGATCCGGCTCGCCAGCCTTCTGGGCTTGGGCGGCTTTGACTTCTTGCAGCTTGGTTTTCACCTCTTGGCGGCGCTGGGCAATTTGCGGTAGCAGAGCTTCCAGTTGCTGGATTTTCTCCTCCAGAGCCTTGCCTTGGCCAAACACCCGACTCCCTTTCTCCAAAAGCTCGGCTTCCCGTCGGCGTGCCCCTTCGGCCAGATCGGGGCGATTGGCCCGCTCGGCCTTCTCGATGCGAAAGTGCCAGGTCTTGATCTCCTCGCCCAACTCGGAGAGAGCTTCGCTGAGGGCCTGCTTCTGAGCGCGGCTTTCCTGCAACAGCCGCAGAGTATCCGCTTCCTGCTGGCGCAACTGCTCATCAAGAGCCTGCAGCTCGATCTCGGGGTGGGCCCTAAGAAATTCCTCCAGGCGGGTTTCCAAAAATCGGATGATATCTTCGATGAATTTCATGGGCCGATCCTCGTTGGCCGAGCGCTCAGTTAGCTGCGTTTAGACTAGCGCAAGCCAGCCCCTTGCGGTGAGATCCCCAGATCCTGGATCCCTGTCTGCCTCAAGCCAACAGACGCCCGTCTCCAAGTCGGATAATGCGCTGGGCGGCTTGGGCCACTTCCAGGTCATGGGTAACCACGACAAGAGTAATGCCCTGGCGGTGGAGCTCGGCAAAAAGGTTGAGCACTTCCTGGCTGGTGTGGCTGTCTAGGGCGCCGGTGGGCTCATCAGCCAACAACAGTTGCGGTCGGTTGACGATGGCCCGGGCAATGGCCACCCGCTGTTGCTGGCCGCCGGAGAGCTGGGCTGGGCGCTGGTGCAGCTTGCTCCCCAAGCCCACCTGTTCTAAAGCTTGCTTGGCCCGCCGGCGCTGTTCTGGCTCCGGGATCCCGGCATAGGCCAAGGGGAGCATGACGTTCTCCAGTGCTGTCAGAACAGGCAGCAGATGAAACTGCTGGAAGACAAAGCCGATCTTTTGGTTGCGAATCCGGGCTAGCTCCCGATCCGTCAGAGTGGAAACCTCCACGCCGTCCAGCCAGTAGCGCCCTGAGCTGGGCCGATCCAAACAGCCCATGAGGTTCATCAGGGTGGACTTGCCGGAGCCGGAGGGCCCCATGATAGCACAGTGCTCCCCAGCCTCGATCACCAAGTCAATATCGTAGAGGGCCTGAAAGCTGCCTTCCGGCAGCGGATAGATCTTGTTCACCCCGACCATCCGCACCACGGGCGGGCGAGGCGAGGCCAAGGCGGCAGGGTGCTCCAGGGATCCCACGGGCCCCTGGTGACGATCTGCCCAGGGTTGTTGCTCAAGCATGGTTGACACCGCGACTGGCCCCATTCTAGCGAGCCTTTGGGCGGCAACTGCCCTGGTCCCTAGCCGGAAGAGCGGATCTCCTGCGGTTGGTGGTAGGGGCAGCTTCCTTGGGGATCCACCCGGAGACGGTAGAGGGGGGAGCGCTCCTGGTCGCAGCGAAGAACTTGGGTGTGGGCTGTCAAGATCTGGCGGGCAAAGCGGCAGTTCTGGCACCTCATGCCCCCGGCAGCGAAGACAGGGGCGGGTTTGGGGCGCGGCACGATGCCGGTGGCGGGGGCGGACTCTGCCGGGCGGATCAGCTCTCGCGGCGAAAGGCCGCGCAGGACCAGTTCAGATCCCTGCCAGCGGGCTTCCACCAGGCCGGTATCGGCCCAAGCGGCCCAACGGGGATCCTGGGCAATCTGAGGGGGCAGACGCACCTGCACACCAGCCAAGGCCCGGGGCGAGCCCTGTTCCTGCCAGATCTCTTCCACCTCCCCCTCGTAGCGCAAGGTGGGATCCCTGGGAGATTCTGACGGCTTGACTTGGGTTTGCAGGCGCCCGTCGGGTAACTCCAGCCAATGGCCGGGTTGAGGGCAGTGAACATGGTAACGGTTGCACAGCTCCGGCAGATCCGCCAGATCCTGCACCTGCTGGGGGCTGGCGTGCACCAAAACCACATGTTGGGGGCGAAAGGTGTGGACGATCTGGGTCAGATGCCCAACATCGTTGTGGCTGTGCCAGGCCAACCACTCCACCCCAATGCGGGAGCGCAGTGGCGCTGGCCATTGGTCAAAGGGGGTGGCCAACTCCACTTCCGGCAGCCGCACTAGCAAGCAGGAGCGCTGCGGTTGGGCCAGCAAGCGCGACCAGATGGGCTCCCAGGCTTCGGGCCCGGCGTCGGCATCGCACAGCAATAGGCCCTGGGGCAAGGGATCCACCTCCGTAAGGGGCTGCACCCGCGGCTGCAGGCGGTCTTCCCAGAACAAGGGCTGATAGGTGGCGAAATTGCGCACTGGCTCTGGCAGGTAGGGAAGCAAGCGTTCGTAGAGATCGCAGCCTGCGGCTAGCCCTGGCGCCACCCACACTGTCAGCTCTTGGGAAGCCTGGGTAAAGCGGTGGTGGGCTTTGAGGAGGAAAATCAACTCCTGGCCCAGCCCCAATACCGGCAGCGGAAACAGCACTGTCTGTCCTGCTGCCAAGGCGCTGATCAGGCGCTCCACCAGGCGGTTTTCCAGATGGCGACGGGGTGGATGGCGAGCGGATCCCAGCGAGGCTTCGATGAGCAGCACGTCCGGCTGCCAATGGCGCAAAGCGGCGAGATCCAAGCCGGGAGCAAAACGGGTAGAGGCCAGGGAACAGTCGCCGGTGTACACGCAGGTTTGGGCGGGGGCGGCTTGGGTGTTTTGCAACAGTGTCGTCGCCGCCCCCGGCAGGTGCCCGGCTGTGAAAAAGGTGAGCATCAGATGGGGCAAGATCTCCCGTGCCTGGCCAAAGGGCAGTGCCCGAAAGGGAGGAAAGCGAATTTCCCGGTCGTAGCCCGGCCAAACGCCCCGCTCCCACAGGCCGCTGGCCAAGTGGGCGGTCAGGGGGGTGGCATAGATAGGCACCTGCGGGTAGCGACGATAAAAGGCGGGCAGCCCCTGCAGGTGGTCAAAGTGAGCATGGCTGCAGATTACTGCATCCGGGATCCCTGGCAAGGCTTTGAGGAGAGCGGGAGCAGGCAAGCCACAATCGAGAAGCAAGCGGTGGGATCCCATCTCCAGCCAGTAGGCACACCCCTGCTGCCGGGGATCCGTGCCCAGGGGGATTAGTCGAAGGGGAGATCTCTCTGACTCCACAGATGTGTTGTTTTTAACTAGAAGACCACGCTCAATCCTGCAAACCACAAGGGCGGCTCGGACCGAGATCGCCCCTCTCCCCGGTACACCTCCCGGAAAAGCAAGGGCAACCTATGCCGATCCTGCTATCCTATCCTTCTTCCAGCATAGCTGTTGCCCACTGTACGCCGGGGCAGCCGGCAATTTTCTCTATGCTCTCCATGCAACAGCGGGATGATAGGGGAATTTGGCTTTGCCATGTGCCTGGCTTGGCAGCCCTAGGAGTTGGGGAGCGCATCTGTTGTTTCTTCCGGCGCCGGGTTGTGGCTACGCAAGGCAAAGCCGGCAAAATCGTGATCGTCCGGGCGCACCGTTAGAACCATCAAGTTGTAGAAGGCCCAGACTAGGCCAAACAGCAGCTCTAGCCAGGTTGGATCCCAGTTGCCAGCAAAGCGCAGGGCTCCCACCCCCATTGCTGCTAGTGTCAGCACAATGGCCAATGCCTGCGGGCCGAGAGAGAGTTGGGACGGCTGTTCGGGATAGGGGGGCACCCCCCGCAACGCCTGCACCAACGCCTGAATGGACTGGAAAAACTGGCTACCTGTCTGTCGTTCTGACTGCCACGCAGCCCCCCACAGAGAGGGAGGAAAAGCCAACAGCCAGGTGAGCCGCCCTAGAAGGGCGTAGGGCAAAAACCAGGCAAAAAAGACCCTATCAAAGGCCGGCACCGGCATCCAGCCCGTGCAGAGAAAGAGGATCGGCACCGCCAAATAGGCCAGCTCTGCCACGCCGCCAGCAGCCCAGAGGGCCAGCCACAGGTACTGAAAGCGCTGCTGCTGCGTAGTTGGCTTGCCCCAGAAGGGATTTTCCCGCAAGGCCGAAAAAATCGCCAGCAGAGCCACGCGGCGGTTGCGCAGGGGCAACAAAACGCCGGTGACCTGGGCCTGGCGCACCAGGTGGGACTGCCAGCCGCGGCAGTGCATCTGACACCCCAACTGCACAGGGCGGCGAATGTCAATTTGCGGGATCCCCTCCAAAGCCGCCCGCCGAATGAGACAGCCGGATCCCAGCAGCGGTGCCGCCTGGTAGCCTTGGGATCCCACCGCCAAAAGCTGCTGTAGGGGGTGAACGGCCTGGGGCCGGCCCAGGGTGCGCAGCATCGCCTGCACAAAGCCGGTGGCATTGGCGATGGGAGCCCGCTCCGGTGAGTCATAAAACAGGGGCAACGTCTGCCACAAAAAATCCGGCTCGACAAAATGGCCCGGCTGCAACAGCAGCAGATATTCTCCCTGGATCTGGCCGGATCCCAGCAGGTAGGCTAGGGGATCGGTCGTGGGGGTGGGGCAAGGCCAGTACTCGCAGGGGATGGCCTGTGCCACCTTGGCCATCTCTCCGTCTTCCACCCGATCCACAATATGGACAAACAGTCGCTCCCAGGGGTAGTCCAGGCGCAGAGCCGAGAGCACCGTCTGCCGGGTCGCTTCCAGAGAATCCCGCTGGCGCATCACCAGCACATCCACCCGCGGCAGTTGAAAAAACGACCGCCGCAGCACCTCTGGCCCTGGCACCGCCTTTTGCCTCACCTGGGAATAGCGGCTGAGGATAAAGCCCACCGCCGCCAGCCAAACGTACAGCTCCGCCCCCCAAAACACAAGGGATCCCAGGCCTGTCAGCCCCTCGGTGATGCGCCAGTAAAGGTACGCCACCCCAGCGATAAGGTGGAGCAACCCCACTCCCCGAAACAAAGACATCCGCATAGCCGCAGATCTCACAGGCGCTCCACACAGTGCTGGGCATTGGGCCGGGCCCAGATCTGCCCCCTTTGCCCACAGACAGGCCAGGGGATGTGACAAATTGAGCTATCTTGGGCAGTCGCCCGGCCAGAACAGGTCAAGTCGCTGCCTATTGGGCAGCCGTCTCAACCGGGTAGACACTCACCTTTTTCCGCCACTTGCCGTAGCGCTCAAAGGTGACAATGCCGGTGGCTACCGCAAACAAAGTGTCATCGCCGCCGATGCGCACGTTCACCCCTGGGTGAAACTTGGTGCCCCGCTGTCTCACCAGGATGTAGCCGGGATGCACCAGCTCGCCGCCAAAGCACTTCACCCCCAGCCGCTTGGCATTGGAGTCGCGGCCGTTGCGGGTGCTGCCGGTTCCTTTCTTGTGAGCCATAATGCCTCCTGTGCAAGTGTGTCGTCGCCGAAGATAAGTTGCGATCCTAAAGTTTAGGGCCTATTCCTCCGCCTCGGGGATCCCGGCTGCAGCAGTTGCCGTTTCAGAAGTGGATGGCGAGGCAGCCTGAGCGGCGGCGAGGGGCGTCCCGTTGAGTTCGATGGACTCGATCAGCACACGGGTGAGCATCTGCCGGTGTCCCCTTTTCTTGCGGGTCTTTTTCTTCGGCCTCATTTTGTAGACGA
This sequence comes from Synechococcus sp. H60.1, assembly GCF_047462335.1. Lineage (NCBI taxonomy): Bacteria > Bacillati > Cyanobacteriota > Cyanophyceae > Synechococcales > Synechococcaceae > Synechococcus > Synechococcus sp. H60.1. The sequence goes on along the minus strand of NZ_JANSJA010000063.1, from coordinate 14,450 downwards.
GGATCTTGGCGCTACGGCGGTGCTGCAGAACCCGCGCCCTGACCACGGCCTCGGCAATATAGGGACGGCCCAGGGTTACCTGTCCCTCATGGTTAATCAACAACACCTGGGACAGGGTCAAAGGGCTGTTCTCTTCTATGCCGGGCAGGCGATCGATGTCGTAAAAGCGCCCCGGCTCTACCCAAAGCTGCTTGCCACTGGTTTCCACAATCGCGTAGGTCATGCCTTTTCCTTGCCGTACAGGTGCCCCTGCGGGTCTTGAAACCTGATCCGAGCATTGACAGCGATTTTTAATGCTAGCGGAAAAACCTGCCTCCTGTCAGCTAGGGCTATTCCCTCACCCCCATCCCCTCTCCCAAAGGGAGTCAGCCCAAGCGCTCCGCGCCGCTCACGCGAACACCCCCGGCCCCTCTCCCAAAGGGAGAGGGGAGTTGGAGCATCACTCGGTTAGCTTCTCCCAGGCGGCCTGAAGGGCAGCTTGCATGCGCTGGGCGGCGCGGCTGAGGCGCTGTTGCCAGGTTGTCCATTTTTGCTGCAAAAACTCTGCCGCCTCATCCAGCAGGGAAAGGTCAAACTTGCCCCCTTTGGCCAGCTCGTCTCGCACCTGCTTGACCTTGACACGCACCACCTCCGGCGGATCCTGGGGGCCGACCAGGGCTTTGAGGCGATCCCCCATGCGCTGGATGAGCTGCTTGACTTGGCGGGATTTTTCGCTCCAAAAGTTCTTTAGGCCCTCAGTCTCCGATTTGAGGCGCTGGGGAGCATCTTCCTTGACCACCACCGCGTCCACGTCGATCGCCTCTACATCCTCAGGTAAGAGGACGGCGCGCCCTCCCCAGGGCTCAGCAATGCTGCCCCCCAGGATGTAAGCAGCAATGGATCCGGTCTCCCAGTCGAAGAGAAAATCCTCAATCCAACCCACCGGCTGATCCCCAATGCGCACTGTGCGCCGGTAGAGGGAGCTGAGGGGCGTTGCCGGGGTGGCAAAGACGGCGGAGTAGGTCAGCAGCGCGTCCGGCCCGATGAGTGAGATCTGCTCCAGGGGAGTGTAGCCCTGCTGGCTGGTGAAGTAGCAGACCCGTCCCTGGGGATCGACCCAGATTTCTTCGACGGTGCCCAGGGCCGTGGCGGTGCTGCCATCCAGGGCCAGCAGGCCCACCACTTGGCTGCGTCGGACGATTTGTTCCATAGAGAAATTCTCCTGACTTGCGGGATTCAAGGGGGATGGAGGCTTGGGCTGCTTAGCCTCCGCGGTAGTAGTGTAGCTGCGCCCTAAGGCGGGCAATCTCCTGGGCCATGTCCAAGACCATCGCTGCCCCAACCCAGTTGAGGCCCAAGTCGCGATGCAGACGGATCATCTGCACCAGGCGCCGCAGTTGCTGGGGGGTGAGGTAGCTGCTTTCGGCTTCCACCAAACCCTGAGCCAGCAGCCACTCCAAGAGGTGGGGCGGGATCCCAGCTACTTCGCTGGCCTGCTCAAAGGTATAGAGCCGTTCTTCCACCCGCACAATGGCCAAGCTCATAGCTTCACCTCCTGCAAGTAGGCGCGGGGATCCCAGCTCCGATTTTGCCGCAGTTTCTCGTAGAGATCCCGCTCAGTGGGGGAGAGGGATTTGGGCGTGACAACCTTTAGCCGCACCAGCAGGTCACCTCGCTGCCCTTGGGGATCCCGCCAGCCTTGGCCGCGCAGCCGCAGGGTTTGGCCGCTATCGACACCGGCAGGGATCTTCAGTTGCACCCGACCGGTGGGGGTGGGCACTTCCGCCGTGCCGCCCAAAACTGCCTCATCGGGCGTGATGGGCAGCTCGCAGAGCAGGTTGTCGCCGTCAAAGCGGAAGAAGGAGTGGGGAGGCAGCTCCAGGGTGAGGTAGAGATCCCCCCTCGGCCCGCCAAAGGGGCTATATTGGCCTTTGCCCTTGACGCGGATGCGACTGCCCGGTTTGGCGCCGGGAGGAATGCGGATGGTGAGGGTTTCGCCATCCACGCTCAGCCGCTTTTGGGTGCCGTGGAAAGCTTCTGCCCAGGTGAGGCCTAGCGTGGCTTCTACGTCTTGCCCTGGCAGATCCACCGAGACGAACGGCCCAAACCCGGTGGTGAAACCCTGGAAGCCGCCGCGGCGGGATCCCATGCGGCCCAGCAGCTCGTTGATAAAGTCCTCGAAGGTGGCGTACTGGGCAAATCCCTCCATGCCCGGCCCTGCTGCGGCACCGCTGCCCACCCGTTGCCAGTACTGGCCAAACTGGTCGTAGCGCCGCCGCTTGTCGGGATCCGAGAGCACCTCGTAGGCTTCGTTGATCTCCTTGAAGCGCTCCTCGGCTGCCTTGTTGCCGGGGTTAACGTCGGGGTGATACTGGCGAGCCAGCTTGCGATAGGCGCGCTTGATCTCCTCTAAAGAAGCATCTCGGCTGACGCCCAGGATCTGGTAGTAGTCCTTGAAATCGCTCGCAGCCATAAGCTCACCCCTACGAAATCAGGTTAAGGCTTTTCAGGATACTTCTCAGAATGTAAGGTGGGTATTGAAGAGACGGAGCCACGGCGGGGCAGTTGGCTCTGCCCCTGCTGTTGAGAAGCTATCTGGGCTAGGGCTTGCGCCTGGAAAAGATTCCCTTGTCGTCCCTTGTGAAAACTTGTTTAACCTTTTCCCAAGCCTTGAGCAGGGCCTGGGTGACAGGGTTGCCCTCTGCCTTGGCCTGGTTATAGGCTTCCACAAAGGTTTGCTGGGCTTCTTCTGAGAGATCGGCGCGGATTTCTGGGGAGATGGTCTCCGGCGTCAGGTTGCCTTCTGGCTCACTAGGCAAGTTCAAGTCGGCAGTGGCCACCTCTTCGCCGCCGGCACTTTGCAACAGCAAGTAGATTTCGCCGGCTTTTTCCTCCGGCACCTGCACCACCAAGAGGAACTCACCTGCTTGCACCCGGGTTTGGTAGATGGCAGCTTTCTCCTGCGGCATGCCCAGGGCAATGAGGGCGGATCCCAGCCCCGCTCCCAGCGCCCCGTAGAGAGCGCCGCCGGTTGCCCCCAGCAGCGCCGCTCCCAAAGGTCCAGCGGCCACCACCGCTCCCAAAAAGGGAATAAACAGCACCCCTACGCCTGTAAGTAGCCCCAACAGGGATCCAAACAGGGATCCATAAATAGCGCCGCTGGTCAACCCGTCGAGAACCACATCCTTGCGGGTGATAAAGCCGCTGATTTTGGCTTCCGTTTGAAAATTGCGGCCAATGATGGAGATGCGATCGTTGGGGATGCCGCGGTTGAGCAGGCGCTGGATGCACTCTTGGACTTTGGCTTCTTCTTTAAAAACGGCAGAAACGCACTTTTTGGGGGCTTGGGCGAAGGCGCTCATAAAGTCTCCTGGGAAAGTTTTGGCCGAGAAGGCTGAGGGCAGCTTTTGGCAAGCTTTTCCCCTCTTTGCCTATGCTGCCCATTATCTCCCTCGGTTGCCCCAGCGGGAGTCGAGGGATCGCGAAACTCCTGGAGCGATCTCCGTACTGAGGAGGCCTGCCCAAGCGCCCCGCGCCGCTGGCCCTCACCCCCAGCCCCTCTCCCTCAGGGACATCCCAAGCGCTCCGCGCCACTCACGCGACCACCCCCAGCCCCTCTCCCTCAGGGAGAGGGGAGTTGGGAATCGAGGTCGCGGCTAGAGGGATCCAAGACCTTGCCTCAAGCCGCAGCAGACCCCACTCAAAAAGTCCAGATCTAGGGTCTCAAGGGTGTCGCTGAGCTTGTGGTAGTGGGGGTTGCGCAAGAAGGCGGTGTCGGTCACCATAACTGCAGGGTAGCCTGCATCCCAAAAGGGGGAGTGGTCGCTAAGGCGGGTAAGCGGCAGGATCAAACCCCGCTGGCCGGCTGGCAACCAGCAACACGGGATCCCCGCCTGCTGAAAACTGTGCTGTAGCCTCAGCAGATTCCCCAGGGCGGGCCAGTTGCCAATGAGGCCGATGTAATCCCCCCGGTCAGGGTAGAGCCGCTCCAGGCCAGCGGGGTAGCGCTGGGATCCGGGCGTGGGATCCCGGTAGCCCAGCATCTCCAGAGAGAGCATTAGCCGCAGGGGTTGGCGCTGTTGTCTAAGAAAGCGGGCGTAGGCTTTGCTCCCCAGCAGGCCCCGCTCTTCTAGGTCGAAGGCCACTAGCCACAGGGGGGAAAGGGCGGGATGGGTGGCAAAATGGCGGGCCAGCTCCAGCAGCACCGCTACACCGCTGGCGTTGTCGTCGGCTCCAGGGGTGGCCGGGGCAGCGTCAAAATGAGCCCCGACCAGAATGGGCGATCGGCGGGGATGGGATCCCGGCAATTTCAAGATCCAGTTGCGGTGCTGGCAGCCCCGAGCCTCGAAGGAAAAAGATTCTACAAGCCCATAGCGGGAAAGCTCCTCTTGGATGTAGCGCTCCACCTGGCTGTGGCCCAGGGGCGACCAGTCGGGATCCCGTGGCTGGGCCACTTGCCGCAGGTGATCCCGGAGGCGCTGTTGCAGATGGGGATCTTGGATCACTTTTCTTGCTCGGCAAGGGCTTGGGCATGAACCTGGCGGGCCAGCTCCAGGGTGAAGTAGCGGTGGGATCCTGCCCTTCCCGCCAGCACCTGAAACGGCAACTCAGGCTCCCCCAGGTGATCCAGCACCAAGGCTGCTCCGGAAAAGTCTTGCTCCCGAGTGTAATCGTTAACCGTCACCACGGCAGGGATGCCCGCCTGCTGGGCCGAGCGCAGCCCGTTTTCGGAGTCCTCAAAGGCCAGGCACTCCTGGGGGCGCAGCCCCATCTGTTTCAGCGTGTAGAAGTAGATGTCGGGGGCGGGCTTTTTGGCGGGGACAATATCGCCGGCAGCAATCACCTCAAACCAGCTCAGGCTCTCCGGCAGGGTGTGCTCCAGAAGGGCCGTCACGTTTTCGGGCGTGGTGGTGGTGGCGATGGCCAGGCGGATCCCGGCGGCCTTGGCCTCCTGCAAGAGGCGCTTGACTCCGGGGCGCAAGGGGATCCCTCCTTGGGCCAGCAGAGCTGTGTAGTGGCGGGTCTTGGCCTGGTGCAGCCGGGCTATTAGGGCCGTCAGGTCTTCCCCGGCAGGCAGCGGCGGCTGACAGGTCTCGACGAAGTGGCGAATGCGCTCTTTGCCGCCCGTAATAGCCAGGAGTTGGCCGTAGAGCTCCACCGACCAGTGCCAGTCCAAGCCTGCCTCGGCAAAGGCGGCGTTAAAGGCCACGCGGTGCCCATCCCGCTCCGTATCCGCCAGCGTGCCATCCACGTCGAAAATCAAAGCTTGCAGTTCCATGCGCACCCCCCGTTCCCACCCCGCCAGCCTCCTGTCAACTGGGCAGGCGACCCTATGCTACCTCATGGTTTGGATGCTCTCAGCCAGGTTCCTGGGAAGGCCAACAAGATGAGAAAATGAGGCACCGGTTATCCAAGTCTCGCCATGAGCTTCGATTTTGACTTAATCATCATCGGTGCCGGCGTCGGCGGCCACGGCGCGGCGCTGCATGCTGTCGAGTCCGGCCTCAAAACCGCCATCGTCGAGTGCGCCGAAATGGGCGGCACCTGTATCAACCGCGGCTGCATCCCCTCCAAGGCTCTGCTGGCTGCCTCCGCCCGCCTGCGGGAACTGCAACACAGCGCTGGGCTGGGCATCCAAGTGGGATCCGTCCAGGCTAACCGGGGGGCGATTGCCAATCACGCCACCCAGGTGGTGGAGAAGATCCGCGCCGACATGACTCGCTCCCTGGAGAAGCTGGGGGTAACAATCCTGCGAGGGCGGGGCAGGCTGGCGGGATCCCAAATGGTTGAAGTCCAGGAAGAGAAGGGATCTCGAACCTACACGGCGCGGGATGTGATTCTGGCCACGGGTTCCCGACCCTTTGTGCCGCCGGGGATCCAAGTAGATGGCCGCACGGTGTTTACCAGTAACGAGGCGGTGCGGTTGGAGTGGATCCCGGAGCGGCTGGCCATCATCGGCAGCGGCTACATTGGCCAGGAGTTTGCCGACGTCTACACGGCGCTGGGATCCCAGGTCATTCTCATCGAGGCCCTGGAAACCCTGATGCCGGCCTTTGACCCCGACATTGCCCGCCTGGCCCAGCGGGTGCTGATCAAACCCAGGCAAATCCAGACCTATGTGGGCGTGCTGGCCAAGCAGGTGATCCCTGGCCAGCCGGTGACGATCCACCTCTCTAACGGCGAAACGCTGCAGGTAGATGCCTGCCTGGTGGCCGCTGGGCGGATCCCGGTCTCAGAGGGGCTGGGCTTGGCGGAGCTGGGGGTGGAGTTAGACAAGCGCGGCTTTGTACCCGTAGATAGCCGCATGGCCACCGAATTGCCCCACCTCTGGGCCATTGGCGATGTGACGGGCAAGCTGATGCTGGCCCACGCGGCGGCAGCCCAGGGGCGGGTGGCGGTGGAAAACATCTGTGGCCGCTCCGCCTATATGGATTACTTGAGCATCCCAGCAGCGGTGTTTACCCACCCGGAGATGGGCTTTGTGGGGCTAACCGAGCCCCAGGCCAAAGCCGAGGGCTATAGCGTGGGCACGGTGCGCACCTACTTTGGCGGCAACTCCAAGGCCATTGCCTCTGGCGAGACGGAGGGCATGGTCAAGCTGGTCTTTGACAAGGAGACGGGTCTCCTGCTGGGATCCCACATCTTTGGGCCCCATGCTGCGGATCTCATCCACGAGGCGGCCCAGGCCATCGCCCGCCGCGCCACGGTGCAAGAGCTGGCCCGCCTGGTGCACGTTCACCCCACCCTGGCAGAGACGCTGGAGGAAGCCTACCGGCGAGCTGCCCATAGCTTGGCAGTAGCCTAGCCGTGGCCTGCTGCCAACCAACACGGGCCAACTTGACGGCCAAAGCTGGTCTAATAGGATAGGGGGGAAGAGGTGGGAGGACGTGGCTTTGGCCAGCGAAGCGGAGATTACCCGGGCGGTGCAGGCCCAGTACGAGGCGTTTCCCTACCCGCCCGTTCCCTACGACCGGCCCTTTGAGGGCTTTTCCAGCCTAGGCAGCTACATCCTCGCCCAATATGCCCGCACCCGCACTTTGCAAGAGCCGACCGGGGCCAGATTTTTGGTGGCTGGCTGCGGCACCGGCTGGGAGGTACACGGCATTGCCGCCAGCAACCCCGGCTATGGCGCCGTGGTCGGGATCGATCTCAGCCGCCCGGCCCTAGAGATTGCCCAGAAACGGATCAAGTACCACGGCCTGCGCAACTGCTCGGTGCACTACGGGGATCTCATGGATCCCTCCACTTGGCCGGAGGGGAGCTTCGACATGATCAGCTCCTATGGGGTGATCCACCACACCGCCGATCCGGTCAAGGCTTTGAGAAACTTGGCCTCGCGCCTAGCTCCCGAGGGGGTAATGGCGCTGATGCTCTACAACCGTTCCGGCCGTTGGCATGTCTACCGCATTCGCCGCGCTCTGGAGCTGCTGGGGATTACTCCGCCGGCCACGCCGGAAAAGATTGAATTTGTGCGGCAATTGTTAAAGGCAGCCCATCCCAATTCCCTGCTAGCCCGGCATGCCAAGGCCCACGAGGAATACTACTCGGCAGACGAAAACATCGTCGACAACTTCTTCCACGCCAACGACATTCCTTTTGACATTGGCGAGATCCCCGACCTTTTGGCCCAGGCGGGTCTGGAGTTTATCGATGTCGCCCCCTACTTGGATTATTGGAATGCCAAGCCCTTAATTGCCGCCACCCACCCGGAGTTCCACCGCCGCTACGAAGCCCTCTCCCGCATTGACCAACTGCGGGTTATCGAGTACTTGGAGCCCCTCTACCACACGCAAAATCTCTTTTGGTGCTGCCACCAGGGCAAGAAGCTGGCCAACTGGGATCCCTTCACAGCCGAGTTTTTCCGCAGCTCCCGTTGGCAGCTCAACCCCCTCTTTCTCCAGCACGGCCAGGTGCGCTACTGGGATCGCAAAATCCCCTTTTCGGATCTGCTGGGCAAGGTGGATCCCGCCCAGATTGTGACCCAAAAGTTGGACATCTTCTGGCCCATTGCTCGGATCCCGGGCAAGATGATCGCCTCCAGCCGCTACCAGGTCGTGGAGCTGCTGCTCCCCTTAGCCAAGCAGGCCCGCTCTGGCGCTGAGATTTTGGAGCAGCACGCCGAGAGAGCCGAGCATGTTCTCCGCCTCTTTCGCGAGTGGGAAGCCGACCGCCTGGTTCTAAGAGTTGCTCTCTAGAAGGGCAGGGGGTGGAGGCTAAGCGCTCTGCCGGCCACCCACAATGGCGCGGCAGCGGATATAGGGCCCTCCAGCATCCACCTTGGCCGGCTGACCCTTGCCGCAGTGGCCGGATCCCAAGTCCCACAGGAAATCCCGCGACACAGCATCCACCGACTGCAACACCTCAAAGGCATTGCCGGTAATGGTAACCCCTCGCAGCAGCTCTGCTAGCTTGCCGTTGCGAATGCGGTAGGCCCGCTCCACGCCAAACATGAACTCACCCGTGGAGTCGGCTTGCCCATTCCTGGCCCCATCCAGGAAGTAGCCGTCAGGTGTGCTAGCAAGGATCTCCTCCAAGGTTTGGGATCCCGGCTCAAGGTAGGTGTTGCGCATGCGGATAAGCGGCTCGTCGGCATACTCCCAGGCGCGGGCGTTGCCGGTGGGCTCGACGCCAAAGTAGGCAGCCGTTTCGCGGTTGTGCAGGTAGCTCACCAAGATGCCGTTCTGGATGATGGTGGTGGTTTGGGTGGGAACGCCCTCATCGTCCACCGGCAGCGTTCCCCCTGCCCCTGGCATGAATTCCGAACGGCCGGAGTCCTTGAGGGTAACCAGTTCGCTGGCTACCTGCTGCCCCAGCTTGCCGGCTGCTACCGAGCCCGCCAAGACAAAATCCGCCTCGACCGTGTGGCCAATGGCCTCGTGCACCAGCAGCCCCACGATGGAAGGGGACAAGATGACTGTGGCCCATCCTCCCTCGGCGTAGCCTGCAGAGAGGAGATCGACCGCGGTGGCAGCCGCCTTCTCCGACATCTGCAAGGGATCCGTCCGAAAAAGGCAATCCCACCCCCCGGTAACACCAATGGACTCGGCGCCGCTGCTCAGTTGGCCATCCGCCTCGGCCACCGCCTGGATCCGCAGTTCAGGGCGCACCAGACGAAAGGCCACATCCGCCCCATCTGTAGTAACAATGGCTTTTTCCTCGTAGATCTCGTTGTAGGTGCAACTGGCCGAGGTAATGCGAGCAGAGGACTTGCGGGCTTGGGCTTCCGTTTCCAAAACCAACTGGATCTTGGCCTCTAGGGGCTTGTTGACCACCTCCTCCACGCCGGGCTCGCAGAACTCTCCCTGGGCCAGGGCTACGCTGGGCAAAGCCTTCAGCTTCTGTTTGCGGCAGTCGGCGCTGGCACGGGCCGCCTGCTGGGCTTCGGCAATGGCCTTGCGAATGGCGGCTGGGGAGAGATCCCCGGTGGCAGCAAAGCCCCAGGTGCCGGCCTCCAGCACCCGCACCCCCACCCCTGAGCGCCGCCGAACCGCCGTCCGCTCAATGCGGCCCTTTTCCGCCGTAACGCTGCGAAAGACTTTGCTGTGGTAGCGCAGTTCCACCAAGCCGGAGTAATCCCGAAGGATGTCGCGCAGGAGATCTCGCATGGCCCTAAGGGGAAGGACGGTACTTCCAGCATACCCTTTTTAGGTCGAGCTCTCAGCCGGCTGGGGCGGCTGCCACTTCAGCACCAAGGTCGAAAGAGGAGGCAAACAGAGCTCAAGCGAGTAGGGCAGGTTGTGGTAGGGCCAGTCATCTGTCCACTTACCCCCTAGGTTGCCAACGCCGCTGCCCCAGAACTCCACCGCGTCGCTGTTGAGCAGTTCCTGGTAAAACCCTCGCTGCGGCACGCCAATGCGGTAATTCGGCCAAACCACCGGTGTAAAGTTACAGACTACCACTAGCCACTCCTTGGGATCCTCCCCATAGCGGATAAAGGAGATAATGCCCCGATGGTCGCTGCAGTCAATCCAGCGGAACCCTTCTGGCTTGGTGTCTTGAGTGTAGAGAGCTGGCTGCGAGCGCAAGAGATGGTTGAGGGTGGCTACGTAGTGGCGCAGCTTGGCGTGGGGCTCATACTGCAGCAGCTTCCAGTCTAGATCTGCCCAAACATTCCACTCGTTCCACTGGCCAAACTCCATGCTCATAAACAAAGTTTTCTTGCCGGGGTGGGTGAACATGTAGCCGTAGAGGGCCCGCAAACTGGCAAACTTGTGCCACATATCCCCTGGCATTTTGCCCAACATGTGGCTTTTGCCGTGCACCACCTCATCGTGGGAAAAAGCCAGCATGTAATTTTCGCTAAAGGCATACATGAGGCTGAAAGTCACTAGGTTGTGATGGAACTGGCGAAACCAGGGATCCATGCGGAAATAGTCCAGCATGTCGTGCATCCAGCCCATGTTCCACTTGAGGTTAAAGCCCAGACCACCCACATGGGTTGGCCAGGTTACCATTGGCCAGGCAGTGGATTCCTCGGCAATGGAAAGAACGCCAGGGTAGTACTTGAAGATAAGGGTGTTGAGCTGGCGAAGGAAGTCAATCGCCTCCAAATGCTCTCGCCCACCGTAGGAGTTGGGGATCCAGTCTTTGCGGTCGTAATCCAGATAGAGCATTGAGGCCACCGCATCCACCCGAATGCCGTCGATGTGGTATTTGTCAAACCAAAAGAGGGCATTGGCTATTAGATAGTTGCGCACCTCGTTGCGGCCGTAGTTGAAAACCAAAGTGCCCCAGCCCTTGTGCTCGCCCTTGCGGGGGTCGGCATGCTCGTAGAGGTGGGTACCGTCAAAAAAGGCCAGCCCATGCCCATCTTTGGGGAAATGCCCCGGCACCCAATCGACAATGACGCCGATCCCTTCCTGGTGGGCGCGATCGACAAAGTACATGAAGTCTTGGGGCAATCCGTAGCGGGAGGTTACCGCGTAGTAGCCAATAACCTGGTAGCCCCAGGAGCCGTCGAAGGGATGCTCGGCCACAGGTAAGAGCTCGATGTGGGTAAAGCCCAGCTCCTTGACATAGGGGATCAACTTGTCCGCCAGCTCCCGGTAGGTGAGAAAGCGGGTGTTGGGCTTTTGATCCAGCGGCACCAGGTGCCCATCGGCGGGGGGGTCTTCCGTTGAGGCGTGCATCCAGGATCCCAGATGCACCTCGTACACCGAGATGGGCGAGCGCAGGGGGTCGGTGGCAGCCCGCTTTTCCAGCCACTCCTGGTCGTGCCAGGTATAGGTGTGGAGCTCGGCTACAATCGAGCCGGTTTTGGGTCGCACCTCCTGCTGAAAGCCATAGGGATCTGACTTTTCGTAGATATCCCCCCAGGCAGTTTTCACCTCGTACTTGTAGACGGCTCCTGGCCCAATGCCGGGGATGAACACCGCCCAGATGCCACTTTCGCCCAGCCGCTTCATTTGGTGTTGGCGGCCATCCCAGTGGTTGAAGTCGCCGATAACGCTGACATTGCGGGCGTTGGGAGCCCAGACGGCAAAGTGGACTCCCTGAACCCCATCTACGCTGATGGGATGGGCGCCCAACTTCTCGTAGATGCGGTGGTGGTTGCCCTCGTTGAAGAGGTAGCGATCCAGCTCACCGATGTGGTTGACCTTCTCCAGGGGAAAGCGATAGGGATCCTCCCACTCTTCCAAGTGCTGGCCCTCTGGATCCCAAACCCGCTGCGCCCGCAGAAAGTAGTCTGGAACCGGCGTGCCAGGCGCAAAGCGCAGCTCAAACAACGTTTCTGGATGCAGCGGCTGCATCGGGTGGGCCTGCCCAGTGGCGCGTTCCACCAGCCAAACCTGTTTGGCATTGGGCACCAGGGCGCGCACCAGCCAGAAGGACACCTCCCCCTGCTCTATCTGCTGCGGCCCCAAAACAGCATAGGGATCCCGCCACTGGTTGGTGACGAACTGAAGCACTTGTTCGGCAGACAGGAGAAAGCCCATCGGCAAGCTTCAATAAAGCAACAATCTCAGTCTAGCGGTGCTCGGCTGCCACTTTTGGTAGCGCAGGGATTGCCGGAGCCATGGCGGTAGCAGCCAAACCTTTCTGCCCCTGGGAAAACCTGCTAGAGTTGGGAGGGGGTAATTCTCCTCCTTGCCAGCGAGATTGGTTGGCTTGT
>NZ_JANSJA010000063.1:0-2259 GCF_047462335.1 Synechococcus sp. H60.1 | reverse complement strand
AGATTGGTTGGCTTGTTTTGTTGTTGGGGTTTTGGGGACTTATGGCTATCCTGCTGTCGAGCGAACCTATCCTGGCTGTGAGCATCTTTGGCATGGGTCTGCCAGAGCTGGCCGTGATTGGGGTAATCGCGGTGGTCGTGTTCGGCCCCAAGAAGCTGCCAGAGTTGGGCAGCGCCTTTGGCAAAGCATTGCGCAGCTTTAAACAAGAGATGAACAACCCCAGCAGCGATGACGAACCTGTTGCCGCCGCCGAGCGCGTGAGCGGGACGGAGTCCCTGAAGGCAGAAGCGGAGAAGGTGGTCGAGAAGGACGCCGCCTGAGAGCCTCAGAACTAAAAAAAGGGCGGCTTGGGTCGGCTCCTTAAGTTTTGTAGGAGACGAGCCCTTGGCTGGCTGAGAAAACAAGTCGCATGGCCGGGATCCCGGCCAACCCCTGCGGGATCCGCACCAGCCGCAACAAAATGGAAGTCGGCTTGCCAGTGGGCCGGATCCAGGGCTGGTGTATATTTCTGAAAAAGCTACCAGCCTGGTGCTACCGCTTGACCCAAAGCCGGGCTGGACAGGCGCAGCCGATGGAGAGCTATGGTCGAGCCGACCGATTTCGAGCTGATGCGCCAGATCCAACTGCGGGATCGCCGCAGCCACTTTTTACTTAAGGATCGCTACCAAAAGCGCCTGCTGGAGATCGCGCTGTCCACTCTCAAGCAGCCTCACCAAGCCGAAGAGGTGGTGCGCCAGGTGTTTGCGTTCTGCTGGAAACATGCAGAGGCCTTTGACCTGCAGCGGGATCGCTCGGTGGCCCTGTGGCTTTACGAGTTGACGGCCTTTCAAGCCCAAGAACGCTTGCGGCGCTGGAGCTGGTTGCCCGCCCCTGCCTCCATCCGGGTCGCACCTCCTTTGTGGCCGCGGCGCCTCCTCTGGGTCGGCTTAGCAGCGTTGGGGATCTACGCGGTGGCCATAACAGCGGCCTACTGGCGGCTGCGCTGGCAGGGGGAGCCGGTAGCCATGCAACGGCTCTATCAGGAGTGGCAACGACAACCGCAGGTACGGCGAACCCTTCTACGCGACCCTAGCTTCCGCAACCCCCTGTTGGTACAAGCTCTCTGGTCGCCCCGTGCCAAGCAGGTGCTGCTCTTGGCCTCAGATATGGCTCCTGCCCCCCCAGGCAGCACCTATCAATTGTGGCTGGAGTCGGATCTGCAAGGAGGGGGACGACGGCTGGAAAGCGCTGGCACCTTCACCGTCAACGCCGAGGGATCCCTGCAATGGCTCAGCCAGCCCACCCGTTCCCAGCAGCCGACCCGCCTTTGGATCACCCTCGAACCGGCAGGCGGGAGCGAATCCCCCACCAGCGCGCCTCTGCTGCAGAGCAACTTCTGGATCCCTGCCTCTCAACCTGAGGAGAGCAAAGAGCACCTCTTAAACTAGCTTGAAATGACTCCTAAGACCCTGGAAGTTGCCCCGTCGGGTCAACGGAGAGATCTTTTTGCCTGCTCAGAACCGCCAAGGGACTCGTGATCGCGATGTCTTTTGCAAAGGGGGGAGATCCCTTTGGCGCGTCAACAACGGTTGCCATAACGGTAGTAGGATCAGGGGGCAAGCTTGCCGACGCCACACCATGATTCGCCAATATCTATCGGGGAATGGGCTGCGTTGGTTTCGCTTAGCCTTGCAGTTACACGGATCGGTCGTGCCGGCAGTGCTGCCTCGCACCCTCATCTGTGGTCTCCTGGGAGTGCTGGTTTCCGTTCTCTACAAACTGGGGTTGCCCATAGCGCTTTCCTCGTTGGTGGCGTTTGTGCCCAACATTGTTTTGGGGCTGATGCTGGTATTTCGGACAAACACTGCCTACGAACGCTTTTGGGAGGGGCGAAAAGCCTGGGGAGCCGTGGTGAACAATGTGCGCAACTTAGCCCGTCTGATTTGGGTGGTCGTTGAAGAGAAGCAGCCCGGCGATCGGGAAGAAAAAATCAAAATCCTCTATCTGCTGCCTGCTTTTGCCATCGCCATGAAGCAACATCTGCGCCAAGAATTTTTGCCGGATGAGCTTCAGTCCCTCCTCAGCCCGGAGCAGTTGCAACGCCTCAAAAGCCTCAACCATCCCCCGTTGCAAATTGCTTTTTGGATCGGAGATTACCTGCAACGCCAATACCACAAGGGCCGTGTTGAGGTCTACCAGCTTACGATCATGGTGGAGCGGCTCAATAACATGGTAGATGCCTTGGGTGCCTGCGAGCGCATTCTCATGACCCCAATGCCC
>NZ_JANSJA010000062.1:11740-15791 GCF_047462335.1 Synechococcus sp. H60.1 | reverse complement strand
AGCTTAGCCTGGCTCAGGTTGGCCCCGCTCAGGTCGGCCCCGCTCAGGTCGGCCCCGCTCAGGTCGGCCTGGCTCAGGTTGGCCTCGCTCAGGTTGGCCTCGCTCAGGTCGGCCTGGCTCAGCTTCTTGACATTCGCCTGACCGTTGACAATTTCCCAGACCAGCCGCCACTTGGGATCCATCTGCGTCTCGGCAGAGACCAGAGCCCCCTTCAACGTGGCCCGGCGCAAGTCGGATCCCTGAAGATTCGCTCCCCTCAGGTCGGCCAGCCACAGGTTGGCCTCGCTCAGGTTGGCCCCGCTTAGGCCGGCCCTGCTCAAGTTGGCTCCCCTCAAGTCGGCCTGGCTCAGGTTGGCCCGCCACAGGTCGGCCCCGCTCAGGTCAGCCCAGCGGAAATCCCGCTCTCCCGCTTTATACCTTGCTCGGACATCTCCAACCTGTCGGAGGGGAAGTCGATGGGACTTTGCCACCTGCACGTGCTGCGGATCCTTCGATTTCAGCAGCGTCTCCCAAGCCGCAAACTGCACCTCCCAGTTGGGATCATTTTGCAGGGCCTGGATAACAAGCTCGGCCCCTCTGGATCCGTACTTCAGAGCACCCTTGATTGCTTGGATTCTCACCTTGGGATCCGGACTGTCTAGGGCTTGCTCAACGGCTACCAAGCCTCCCATGACTGGATCGGAGCCGGCCAATTGCTGCCCACCCAGAACGGGATCAAAGTTTTCCGCCATCCCTAACCTCAAGTTAACCTCCCAACCACCTGCTGCTGCATAAGGGTCTTTTGAGTTTGCAAATCTACTACCGTTACCCGCAAAGTTCGCCCAGCATCGACGGCAAAGGTGACCTGCAAACGATCCACTCCCACCTGCCCTGGGGGCTTGAGAGGAATGGAAAGCTGCTTGTGGCTCCCAAGGGGACGAAAGCTAGAAGCTGCGCTGCTGTTGCGAATCTGCATCCGACCGTCGGGGCCGTAAACAACCTCGGTTGCCCCTTCCTCGGCCATCTCACCAACCACCAGGTTGATGTGGCTTTGTCCATTGGCGTTGGCCTGCAAGGGAGGCAGTTCCGCCGTGGCAGGATAGGCCGTGCCGCTTTTAAAGAGAGGGAAAAAGTCGGGCGCCTGCAAATAGGGATTCCAGAGCCGCAGGGCGTAGGTATGGCGGAGATGATCTTGAAGGCGGGCAAACTGGGTGAAGGCCAGAGCGCCGTGGGCCACTGCCTCAAACGGCTTGTGGTACTTAACCTTGTCGCGGCCAAAGAGGCTAATGACCTGATGCTGCACCCCTGGAATGAGGCTGGTGCCACCCACCAACACCACCTGGTGGATATCTCGTTTAGAGATCCCTTTGTTGTGGGCTTTCTCGATGACCTCATCGATGGCTTCTCTTAGCCGCGTCAGCATGCCGCGCTCTTCCAACAGCTCCTGGAGTTGTTCGCGCTGAAGCATTAAAGTGTGGGTCTCAAAGGAGTCTTCATCCAGCCAGGCCTCGCTGGCCTGAGAATGGCTGGAGAGGCGGATCTTGAGCCGCTCGGCAACCTCGCACAGAACCTGGAAGCTGCTGGCCGGAACCTGCTGTCGCTTGCGGCCCAACTGCTCCAGCACCCATTCGGCAATCCAGATATCGATATCGACGCCGCCACAGCCATAGGCCCGGTCAGTTTTGGCAATGACCTCAGCTCGGTAAGCAGTGCCCTGCTTTGGCTTCAAGATTTTGACCAAAGAGAGGTCGAGAGTTCCGCCCCCCAAATCGACCACCAAAATCAGGGATCCCGGTTCCTGCACCCCGTAGCCCAAAGCAGCCGCGGTGGACTCGTCGAGGAACACAACCTGTTGGATCCCTAGGGAGCCAAACACCTCTTGCAGGTTGTGCAAATAGGCCTCGTAGGCTCCCACCGGCACGGTCAAGATCACCTTATCGGGCTGCCAGCCCTCCGCCTTGAGTTTGGCAAGAAGCTGCTGCAGAAAGATCCGCGTGGCCTCTTGGGCTGTGTAGGCCTGTCCATCCACATAGGTTGGGGCCGGCTGGAATTGTTGAGAGAGATCCCGCTTAAAGCCTTTGAATAGGCGCTTGGGATCCCGTTTGGCCTGGGCAGGTGCCCCAATCAAAAATTGCTGGTTTTGGCCGACAAAGAGAACCGAGGGAATTAGAGGCGGGCTGCCGTCGTAGCGGTGGGTGATCCCTGGTATGTCGATCACAATCGGCTTTCGATTTTGATAGGCACAGACCACCGTATTGGAAGTGCCAAAATCAATAGTCAACGTCGTCATGCTGCCAGGGAAGGTAGGGTGCGACTGACTTTGGCTCGAACTAAAACTTGATCCCTAAGTCGATAGCCCACAAAGCGAACATAGACCGGCTCGCCCGCCTGGATATCCTCCTCATCTGCCTGGTGGCTTTCTGGGTCATAGGCCACCTGTTGCCACACCTGGCCAATGGTTTCCAACTGCCAGTCTTCCAACAAGTTGCCCAGACAGTTCAGCAAAGCCAAGACTTGCTGGGCAGGGTAATCCGGTCGCCTCTGCACAACCTGCTGCAGGGTGGGGTATTGCACCAAAAGAGGCTTGAGCTTTTCCACCAGTTCGGCGCAGATTTGATGGCGCAATTGCCCTTCCTGCTGTTCTAGCTGTTTGTGCAGCCGCTGCACTTCCTGAGCCGTTTCTGCAGGCTCCAATGCTAGCTCGATTCCGCTGAAATCTTGAATAAGGCTCGGCAAGGGCACTTGCAAAATGCTGGCTGCTCGATTGAGATCGGCTAACTTCAGCTTTTCGGCCTGGCCAGTTCTCAGGGCATTTAGGGCTCCTCGACTCAGTTTGGCCTTTTGTCGAAGCTCTCGCCAGGTTGAGATACCGGCAGCCTGCATGAGATTGCGCAGCAGGGTATCATGACTTTTCATTTCACTCCAAAATGGAATCCTAGCCAGAGTCTTTTGGATCCCTTTGGTTAAACCAGACAGGGGATCCAGAAAGGGGTTTGGGGCATTCATAAACGCTCTACCTGACGCTGGACATTTTGTTCTATGACTGGGGCCTGGTCATATTCAGGCAACAGCTCCCTTTTTTGAACTGTGCCCAATGCCCTTTCTATTTCCTCAGTTAGGTCAAGGCAGCCCTTGCCTTTGACATTAAGCACGCGCTCAATCACGTTGCCATCTTTGTCGATGATGTATTCAACCTGTTGATATTCCGCCATAACGCCTCCTCAGGCCCAACGTCCCAATACAATTCTGACTTGCCCTTTTTCGTCCACAGATTCCGACTCTACGGTAAACCCCTTCTCCGCTGCCGTTGCAAGGACGGCGTGATAAGCATACCTGCGCTGAATTTTGGGGATAAAGTCGGGAAAGACCTGGCGGTCATATTCAGAGATTATTGCCTCGTAGTGATCGCCCTTCCACTTAAAGCCAATATCGTTGCTAGCAGCACTTAAGTACTTTCTTCGGATAACAATGTCTGCCGTCTGAGGTCGCCTATCGCCTCGGTAGCCATATAGAGGAAGGTCGGATCCCTCTTCTATGTGAGAGTAGCCAACATCGTTTAGAGCCTTTATCAAAGCCTCTCGGTTCTTAAACTGAGTTTGGATGTACGTGAAGTGCGACATTCTCTCCTCCTAAAGTTAGAGTCTTTCTTGCTTCACCTCACCTGGCTATGGGTGCCCTCTGTTTTTTGACCGAGGAGCACTTGGGCCATCTCTATCTTCGCACTATCCCCTACCAAAGCCCTTAGCTCAGCAAAGGCTGCTTCAAAGTCTCCTTACTTTTTAAAGCAGGCTTCATCCAAAAATCTCCAGAATCCCGCCATAGCAAGGCCACGCCTCTATCCTAAAGCAGCTCTCTTGGATCAAAAAGTGTTTGCTAGGATACAAACCTGCGTGGCCCTAGCCAAAGAACAGAAGCGTTCACTTCTCCTTGTTCTTCTCGGCTGGGAGACGCCGATTGGGATCCGACGTAGCAGGAGGAGGCAGTTGAGGGGTACTGGGGTAACCAAACCAGATGCTCGCCAAACCTTTGAACCAAAGGGAGAGCCAGATCCACTGCCACTGAAAATCAAGTT
>NZ_JANSJA010000062.1:0-11640 GCF_047462335.1 Synechococcus sp. H60.1 | reverse complement strand
GCCAAACCTTTGAACCAAAGGGAGAGCCAGATCCACTGCCACTGAAAATCAAGTTTTGCGCCTTCCAGGATGGCATTGTCTAGGTTGGATCCCTCCAAGTTGGCGTAGCTCAAATTGGCCTTCCTCAGATTGGCTTGGCTGAGGTTGGATCCTCCTAGATCCGCTCCAATGAGGCTGGCTCCACTTAGGTTTGCCCCGACCAGTTGCACCCCGTTGAGCTTGGCCCAATTCAAGTTAGCGCCGCTCAGGTCAACCCCACTCAAGTTTCTCTTGGAGGCTTGACCGTTGACGATCTCCCACACCAGACGCCACTTGGCCTCGATCTGGGTTGCAGGAGAAAGGATCACCCGCGGCAGACTGGCCAGCTCCAGATCTGCCCCCCTCAGGTCGGCGCCGCTGAGGTTGGCTCTGCCCAGATAGGCCCTACTCAGCTTGGCTCCGCTGAGATCGGCGTGGGTTAGGTTGGCCTCGCCCAGCTTGGCCCTCTTTAGATTGGCTCCACCTAGGCTGGCCTCGCTCAGATCTGACCCAATCAAATAAGCCTGGCTTAGGTTAGCTCCACTGAGCCTTACCCCGCTGAGGTCTGCCCGGCTGAGGTTGGCCTTTCTCAAGTCCGCCCCTCTCAAGTCTGTTTGGCTCAGCTCCTGCGAATGGGCGCCAGCATGGAAAATCATGAACCACCAGCTACTCTCCGGACTGGCCTCTACAGAAATCACCGTCCATCTCAAGCTAGGCAAGTTCAGGTCTGTCTTGCCCAGTTTGGCTTCGCTGAGGTCGGCCCCGATGAGGCTGGCCCCCCTTAGATCTGCGCCGTTGAGCTTAGCCCGTCTCAGCTTGGCTCCGACGAGGTTGGCTTGCGCCAACTTGGCCCCCACAAGCTTGGCCTTGGCTAGTTCGGCCTTGATCAAGCTGCTTCCACTGAGGTTGGCACCGCTTAGGTCTGCCCCGCTGAGATCCGCTTGGTTTAAGTTGGCCCCCCTCAGATCCGCCTGGCTTAGATTGGCTTTGCTCAACTCTGCCCACTGTAGGTCTACGCCGCAGAGGTTGGCCCCGCTCAGGTCGGCTCCCACCAAGTTCACGCCAGTGAGCCTGATCCCGCTTAGATTTGCCCAGCTCAAGTTTGCCCCGCTCAAGTCCGCCTGAGCTAGGTTTTTTCCCTGAGCGTGGCCGTTGACAATTTCCCAAACCAGCCGCCACTTGCGGTCTATTTGGGTTTCAGGGGAAAGGATGGCTCCCCGCAGGCTGGCCAGTTGCAGGCAAGCTGCGCTCAAATCGGCCCGACTGAGGTTGGCTCTCTCCAAGCTGGCCCACCGGAGGTCGGCTCCCTGGAGGTCGACTTCCTGCAAGTTGGCGCCGACAAGCCTTGCCCCCCTTAGGTCTGCTTGCGCCAAGTTGGCCCCCCGCAGGTCAGCCCAATCCAGGTTGGCCTCGCTCAAGTCCGCCTGAGCTAGGTTTTTTCCCTGAGCATGGCCATTGACAATTTCCCAGACCAGCCGCCACTTGTGGTCTATTTGGGTTTCAGGGGAAAGGATGGCTCCCCGCAGGCTGGCCAGTTGCAGGCAAGCTGCGCTCAAATCGGCCCGACTGAGGTTGGCTCTCTCCAAGCTGGCCCACCGGAGGTCGGCTCCCTGGAGGTCGACTTCCTGCAAGTTGGCGCCGACAAGCCTTGCCCCCCTTAGGTCTGCTTGCGCCAAGTTGGCCCCCCGCAGGTCAGCCCAATCCAGGTTGGCCTCGCTCAAGTCCGCCTGAGCTAGGTTTTTTCCCTGAGCATGGCCATTGACAATTTCCCAGACCAGCCGCCACTTGCGGTCAATTTGCGTTTCGGGGGAAATGACGACCCACTTCAGGTTGGCGTCTGCCAGATTGGCTCCCTGCAAGTTGGCGCCAATGAGATTGGCCCCCATCAGATTAGCTCCCTTTAAGTTGGCTCCTCTCAGATCTGCGCCGCTGAGGTCTGCCTGGCTGAGGTTGGCTCCAATCAGGCTGGTGTGGCTTAGATTGACCTGGCTCAGCCTTGCCCGAACTAAACTGGCCCCGCTTAAGTCAAGCCCCCTTAGATCTAGCCGGCTAAGGTTGACCCTCCCCAGATCTGCCCAGCGAAAGTCCCGCTCGCCGGCTCGATATCTCTCTTCAGGGTTTCCAACTGGACGTAGGGGAACGGGATATCTTTTTGCTACTTGCACCAGTTGAGGGATGCCAGAGTTCAGTAGGGTTTTCCAAACCGCAAACTGCACTTCCCAATCCAGGGGTTGTAGCATTGTCTGTAGAAAAAGCTTTCTGCTTCTTTCGCCAAAACTTCCAATAGCTCCATTTCCGCTAACGAGATCCCCCCTTCTAGGAACCAACTGAATAACCTCTGAACTACCGGCAACTTGTCCGCCCTCGCTGATAGCCACGGCCCACCCCCTGTTGGCTAGCTTCGTCTCTATTTTTACCTTGACCCTGGAGAGGTCTCAAGTCAAACTTGAGGGGTTCTCCGCAGGAAGTCAGTCTTAATCGAGTCTTAAGATTGTCTAGAGCATTTCAAGCACGCCAGGCTTGAGAAGAGGAGTTCAAACCTGGAAAAGGGATCCCTTGTGCTAGACAATTGAATTGATGGTTATTTCAAACTCGATTAAGACGTTCTCTAGGCACTCCGCGCTGCCGGTGCGTTTGCGACTGCGTTGTGTAGCAGTAACAACATAACGAACCGTTTCAGCTACCCATGCCTCAGTCGGTCTGGGCCAGGGGATCCCGGCAACGCTTGTAGTCAGCAGGTAGATAAAGGGTGTCGCGGCGGCCAAACCACTCGTAGCGGTGATCCCGGATCTGGGCGTAGCCCCAGTCTCCCAAAAGCTTAAGGCCGGGGAGGTTGCGGTAGAGGGCCAGCCACAGGGATCCGCTGGGCAAGAGGGCGGCAATGTGTTCGACGGCGTCGGATCCCTGCCAGCGGCGCTCTGGCTGCTCCAGGTCGATCAGGATCATCCCCAGTTCCATCTGCTCGGGTGGGATCCCCCATTGGGCCAGGGTGGCCGTGTCTTGCATGGGGGCGTAGCGAAACTGCTGGCCGCGATCCAGTTGCTCTAAAAGCTTGACCCCATTGGCGCAAAGGTTGCACAGGCCGTCGTAGATGACCAGGTAGGGCATAGGGATCCTCAGGCAGGGGGCTGGGCCAAAATCCGGGCTTGGTAGTCGGCCTCAGAAAGCAGTTGCTGCGGCTGCCGATCCAGGAACAACCGGCCCAAGAGGTGATCGTATTCGTGCTGGAAGATGCGGGCCGGAAAGTCCCGCCAGACCACCTGCTGCCGCGATCCCGCAGGGGTGTAATACTCCACCTCCACCTCGCGGGCACGGGCCACCAAGCCGCGGCAGTTGGGCACGCTCAAGCAGCCCTCCCACCCCAACACCTGCTCGTCGCTCAAGGCCAAGGGACGGGGGTTAATCATGACCAGGGGTTCCATCTGGGGTGCATCGGGATAGCGAGGGTTGGGACGGGAGGCCAGGATGAGGATCTGGAGAGGGGATCCCACCTGGGGAGCGGCCAGACCCACCCCTTGCGCCTCTTTCAAGGTGGCGAGCATCTCTTCAAGTAGGTTTTGCAAAGCCGGCGTCCCAAACTCGGCGACCGGCTCAGCCACTTGAGTCAGGATGGGATCCCCCAGTTGTCGCAGGCGCAAGGTCATAGCGTGCTCTCAGACCCCCTCTGCAGACTCTCCAGCATTTGCTAGCGATCTTTGCGGCTGGCTGCCGTCTCCAGAGCCAGCTTGGAGCGCTTCAGCCCTTCAGGAACGGGAATGGGGTAGTGACCGGTAAAGCAAGCCGAGCAAAAGGAATTGGGATCCCGACCTGTGGCGGCCAGCATGCCTTCCCAGCTCAAGTAGGCCAGTGAGTCCACCCCAATCTTCTCAGCAATTTCTGCCACCGAATACTTGGCGGCAATCAACTGATCTTGGCTGTCGGTGTCAATGCCGTAGAAGCAGGGATGGGTAACCGGCGGGCTGGAGATGCGCATGTGAACCTCGGTGGCCCCCGCCTGGCGCAGGGCCTTGACGATCTTTTGGCTGGTGGTGCCCCGCACAATTGAGTCGTCTACAATCACAATCCGCTTCCCCCGCAGCACGTCTTCGAGGGGGTTGAGCTTCATACGAATGCCCCGCTCCCGCATCGACTGGGTGGGTTGGATAAAGGTGCGGCCCACGTAGCGGTTTTTAATTAGCCCCTCGGTGTAGGGGATCCCCAACTGGCGGGCATAGCCAATGGCTGCCGGTGTGCCGGAATCAGGCACTGCTATTACCCAGTCAGCTTCCGCCGGGGCTTCTTTGGCCAGTTGTTCCCCCAGCCGCACGCGGTAGGAATAGAGGCTCTCTCCATGCATGCAACTGTCGGGGCGGGCAAAGTAGATCATCTCAAAGATGCACAGTTTGGGGTTGGCCTCCGCCCAGCGCAGGGATTGCAGCCCTTGACGGTCAATCCACACCAGCTCCCCCGGCTCCACCTGGCGCAGATAATCCGCCCCGATGATATCCAAAGCACAGGTTTCTGAGGCCAACACGTAGTGCAGTGGCTGGGCTTCTGGGTGGTTGAGCGTGCCGTTGCTGCAGAGGATCCCCAGCCTCTGCGGTTGCAGCAGCTCCTGTCTGGCGGGGTTGCTGCTCAAAAGCCCCAACACCAGCGGACGCACGCCGTAGGGATCCCGCGCCCCCATCAGGCCTTCTGGCGTGCCGATAACCAGACTGAAAGCCCCGCGGCAGCGGCGCAAGGCTTGACAGGTGGCTCCCACCCAGTCTTGACCTTGGTTCACTGCCTGGGCAATGGTGTGGGCAATACATTCCGAGTCGGTGCTACCGGTGAGGTGGCACTCGGCAGCTTCCAGTTCACGCCGTAGCTCTTCGGCATTGACCAAGTTCCCATTGTGAGCCAAAGCCAGCGGCCCCAAGCGGGTTTCCACAATCACCGGTTGGGCGTTGGCCATGCGGCTGGATCCTGTAGTGGAGTAGCGGGTGTGGCCTACTGCCAGATCGCCGCTGAGCTGGCCTAAGTTCACCTCGTCAAACACTTGGGAAACCAGCCCCATTGCCTTGTGCACTCGGCAAAAGGCCCCCTCAAAGGTGGCAATCCCCGCCGATTCCTGGCCGCGGTGCTGCAGGGCAAACAGCCCAAAGTAGGTCAGCTTGGCCACCTCCTCGCCGGGGGCCAAAATGCCGAACACGC
Source organism: Synechococcus sp. H60.1 (assembly GCF_047462335.1). Taxonomy (NCBI): domain Bacteria; kingdom Bacillati; phylum Cyanobacteriota; class Cyanophyceae; order Synechococcales; family Synechococcaceae; genus Synechococcus; species Synechococcus sp. H60.1. The sequence continues at coordinate 6,450 of NZ_JANSJA010000062.1, read as the reverse complement.
CGCAGGCCTCTTTGGGCCCTTCCTGAGCTGGCGATGGTTCTGCTTCCACCTTTGCTGCCATGGATCCCCTCTTGCTGTGGCACTTATCAGTCTAACCCGAGCGCTCTTGAGATCTCACCGCCAAGGCGGATCCCATGCAGCAGGAACCACTCATAGTGTTTGCGAAAAGATGAGACTCTATCTATAGTGTTAGGAGGATCTGCGAGACTCGCCGTTAAGGGAGCAGGACTGTGCGGGTTTTCGAGTTGAACGCTGCCGAGACTCGGTTCTTCTAACAAACCCCCCAAGCTTGTGTTGTGAGGAGCCAAAGCCCATGAAACAGCCGTCCTCTGGATTCCGCCGCAGTTGGGCGCTAGCGGTCTCTTGGATGAAAGCCAGTGTAGCCGCCTTTCTGTCGTTGTCACTGGTGGCCTGCCAAGAAGATGGCCGCGAGCAACCCTCAGTCACCATTACTCCTGTGCCGGTAACGGTTGTGGCGCCAACACCCACTCCTTTTCTCGTCCCCAGTCCTGTCCCGACGCCTTTGCTCACCCCGACCCCCACTCCACTCTGGAATCCTTTCCCTAGCCCCAGTCCTTCCCCCACCGCATCTTTCTCAGCAGAGCCACCTTCGATTGCCGTGGTGGCCCTAACGGACGCCCGACAGACGGTGCCCTTCAATGTCTTGGTGGCCGTTACAACTCCTGCGGGTTTGGGCAGCGGCATTAGCTTCCGGGTGGAAATCCGACAGAACCCCCTCACCCTCACGTTTGATTTCACCGCCGCTGCCGCCGGCTGTCAGGTCAACAGCAGAACCTGCATCGGCACCCTTCCCATCACCATTCCGGCCTCTGCCCCCCCTGGAGATTACGAGGTTACGGCCATGGTAGCAGACAGCCAAGGCCGCATTGCCTCCGCCAAAGCCCCCTTGCGGGTACTGCCGACGCCCTCACCCACCCCAACACCAACCCCGACCGGCACGCCCAATCCTTTTCCCTCAGTGTCGCCTTCGCCCAGCCCTTCCCCTCGTCCCAGCCCTTCGTCCACACCAACGCCTAGCCCTAGGCCCACCTAACCATTCGCCAACCCCTGCAGGAGGCTTAGCCGGCTAGCATAGAGGTTAGGCCTGGCTCTGGATGGATTCCTGTCTTGATCCTGCTTGGGCCAAGGGGTTGCGGGCAGCAGGAGAATTCTGTAACAAGCTGCCAGGGTCAGCGCTCGGAAAGTGCCTTTCAACGCGCCAACAACCCCAACAGCTACTCCTTGGGTTCGGAGGATAACGATGCGCATTGCCCAGATTGCCCCGTTGCACGAGAGCGTGCCCCCCAAGCTCTACGGCGGTACGGAGCGGGTGGTTTCTTGGTTAACTGAAGAGCTGGTGCGACGTGGGCACGAGGTGACTCTATTTGCCAGCGGCGACTCCCAAACCCAAGCGCGTCTCATCCCTTTTCGGGAGCGGGCTTTGCGCTTGGATCCCACGGCTATTGACACGGTGGCTCCTCACATCCTGATGGTAGAGAAAGCCTTTCAGATGGCCGATGAGTTTGACATCATCCACGGCCACATTGACTACTACCCCTACGCCCTGGCCCGCCGCCACCCTCAAGTCTCTTTTTTGGCCACCCTGCACGGGCGGCTGGACATTCCGGAGCTGCAGCCTCTCTACACCGAGTTTCAGGACATCCCAGTGGTCTCCATCTCCAATGCCCAGCGGCGGCCCCTGCCCCAGGCGCGCTGGGTGGGGACGGTCTATCATGGTTTGCCCCTGAATCTGCACCGTTTCTATCCAGAAAAGGGAGATTACCTGGCTTTTCTGGGCCGGGTCTCGCCGGAGAAAGGGCTGGACACGGCCATTGAAATTGCCGCGCGGGCGGGGATGCCGCTGAAAGCTGCTATCAAAATTGACGCCGTGGATCGCCAGTACTATGAGTTAGAGATTAAGCCTTTGGCCAGCCGCCACCCCAATGTGGAGATCGTGGGGGAAATCACCGAACAGGAGAAGAGCGAGTTCTTGGGCAAGGCCTATGCGGTGCTGTTTCCCATCCGCTGGCCGGAACCCTTTGGGCTAGTCATGATTGAAGCGATGGCCTGTGGCACGCCGGTGATTGCCACTCGCTTTGGCTCGGTGCCAGAAGTGATGGCCGACCGCCGCTCCGGCTTTATTGTGGACTCGGTGGAGGAGGCAGTGGAGGCAGTAGAAAAGGTGGGATCCCTTGACCGAGCGGGGGTGCGGCAGGCGTTTGAGGAGCGGTTTAGCGTTGAGAGGATGGTGTCGGAATACGAAGCTCTCTACAACCAATTGGTGAACGAACGGCAGGAGCGCTCGAAGAAAGCCACCCCCGGCCTGTCAACCCTGCCTAGGTAAAGCTGGGGCTATCTGGGGGCTCCTGTTTTGCTCCTTTGGTTGGGTGGGAAGACGCAGATGGCCGAAGACATCATCCAGATTCAGGATCAGTACTACATCCGCGCCAGCGCTTCCTTGGTGGAGGCGCGTCCCCATGTCCTCAAGCAGGACAACTGCTTTGCTATTTTTGACCGCCTGGGCAACATGCGCCCCCTCGGCATCCGGGATCACGGCCTGTTCCGCGACGATACCCGCTTCTTGTCACGGCTGGTCTTGGATTTGCAGGGGAAACAGTTTTTGCTGCTCAGCTCGGAGGTGCGGGAAGACAAGGATATTCTGGCGGTGGATCTCACCAACCCCGAGTTCACCACCTCGGAGGGGCAGTTCATTGAGCAGGAGACGTTGCACGTCCTGCGCACCACTTTTTTATGGAACAACGTGGCCTATGAGCGGATCCGCCTTCACAACTACGGTTTGGAGACGCTCCGCGTGCCCCTTACCCTGCGCTTTGAGGCCGATTTTGCCGATATGTTTGAGATTCGCGGCATCCGGCGGACAAAGCGGGGACAACTGCTGCCGGCCCAGGTGAGCTCAGAAGGGGTAACCTTGCGCTACCGCGGCCTGGACGGGGTGGAGCGGCAAACCCGGATCCTGTTTTCCCCTCCTCCGGACGTGGTTTCGGAAAAGCTGGCGCAGTGGTGGGTGCCGCTGGCGCCGCAGGAGGAGCGGGACTTGGAGGTGAGGGTCGTCTGCAGCTACGGCGGCGAGGAGATCCCGCCTTTGACCTACCAGGAGGCGCTGCAGGCGGAGCGGGAGCAGCGGGCGGCGCTAAGAGCTCTGGCCCACCGCATCGATACCGGCAACGCCCAGTTTAACGAGTGGCTCAACGCCTCGCGGGACGACCTGGTGATGATGCTGGCCCGCACCCCCTATGGGCTCTATCCCCACGCCGGGGTGCCTTGGTTTGCCACGGTCTTTGGCCGCGACGCGCTAATCACCGCCTTGGCCACCCTCTGGTGGTTCCCCGACTTGGCCCGGGGGGTGTTGCTGTACCTGGCAGCCCACCAGGCGCAGGAGGTGGATCCCAGCCGCGATGCCGAGCCGGGCAAGATCCTGCACGAGCAGCGCTACAGTGAGATGGCCAAGACGCGCGAGATCCCCTTTGGCAATTACTTCGGCAGCATCGACGCCACTCCTTTGTTTGTGGTGCTAGCAGGGCGCTATGTGCGCCGCAGTGGGGATCTCGAGCTGTTGCGGCAGTTGTGGCCGAATATCGAGGCAGCTCTCCACTGGATGGACACCTACGGGGATCCCGACGGCGACGGCTTTTTGGAGTATGCCGGCAAAGCGCGGCGGGGCCTGCGCAACCAGGGCTGGAAAGACTCGGAAGATGCCATCTTCTATGCCGACGGATCCCTGGCCGAGCCACCCATAGCCCTGTGCGAGGTGCAGGGCTACGCCTACGAGGCCAAGCTGTTGGCGGCGGAGATGGCGGAGCTGTTGGGGCGGCACGAGCAAGCAGCGCAACTGCGGCAGCAAGCGGAAAAGCTGCAGCAGCGGTTTTGGGAGCAGTTTTGGTGCGAGGAGCTGGGCGGCTATGTCCTGGCTTTGGACGGGCGCAAGCAGCCCTGCCGTGTGCGCAGCTCCAACATGGGCCACTGCCTGTTTTCGGGGATCGCCCACCCGCAGCATGCCGAGCGCATCGCGCGGCAACTTTTGGAGCCCGCTTTTTTCAGCGGCTGGGGCATCCGCACCCTGGCGGAAGGGGAAGGGCGCTACAACCCCATGTCCTACCACAACGGCTCCATTTGGCCCCACGACAACGCCCTGATTGCAGCAGGTTTGGCCCGCTATGGCTACAAGGCGGAGGCAGCCCAAGTATTGACGGCCCTGTTTGATGCCAGCCAGTTTCTGGAGCTGCGGCGGCTGCCGGAGCTGTTCTGTGGCTTTCGCCGGCGCCAGCGGGAAGGCCCCACCCTCTACCCGGTGGCCTGTCTGCCCCAGTCGTGGGCAGCGGCCAGTGTGTTCCTGCTGCTGCAGGCCTGCCTAGGCCTGGAGATCGACGGGCTGGCCCAGCAGGTGCGCCTCACCCAGCCCACCCTGCCCCTGTGGCTGCCCCATGTAACTCTTGAGAACATCCAGGTGGGGCGGGGATCCCTGGACATCGGCCTGTATCTCCAGGCAGGAGGGGTGGGGATCAACGTCCTCAGGAGCACGGGGGAGGTGGAGCTGACGGTGAGGTAGGCTACCGCTCCTGCAGCATGTCCTGGATGGAAAGCTGATCCAGGTTCCAGAGAGGGCCGAGGATGGGGCGGGGATCCACCCCTTGCAGGCGGTTGCGCAGGGCCGAGAGCACCAGGGGGTTGAAGGTGCCGATCTGGGGCAGTTGTTCCTGGATGATCACTTGAAAGCGGTCGTAGAGGGCCTTGCGCTTTTCAAAGTCCAGCTCCCGCACCCCCGCAATAAAGATGCGGTCGATCTCCCGCTCCCAATCGCTCACTTCCACTCCTTCGGCGGGATTGCCGGGCAGATCCCCCAGGTTAAACAGGTGCAGGCGGCCATCGCTGCGCCAAATGTTGGAGCCGTTGTTGGGCTCGGTGCCGCCGCCGCCAAAGCCCAGCAACAAGGTTTCCCAGTCGCGGCTGTCGGTGCGCTGCACCACCGTGTTGAAGGCAATGGGGGTGAAGTCAACGGTGATGCCGATCCGCGCCAGGTCGGCCTTGATCAGGGCGCCGGTGGCCTCCCGCTGGTTGTTGCCGGCGTTGGTGATGAGACTGAAGCGGACGCGGTTGCCGTCGGGATCCCGTAGGTGGCCTTCGGCGTCGTAGGTATAGCCGGCAGCCAAGAGCAGTTGCCGCGCCTTTTCGGGATCGTAGTCGTAGGTGGGCAGGCCCTCTGCCGGGCTGAGGTAAAAGGGGCTGGCGGGGGAGAAGACCGAGTGCTGGATCTCGCCCAGCCCCTGCAGGACGCTCTCGACGTAAAATTGCCGGTTCAGGGCGTGGGCCACCGCCCGGCGGAAGTTCAAATCGTTGAACCAGCGGCTTTTGACGGGATCCACAAAGGGCCGCCCGGTTTGGGGGTTGCGGGCCCGGCTGAGGTTGAAGGCAAAGAAATTGTTGTTGAGGGTGGGGCCGAGATTGTAAATCCTGAACTGATCCCGTTCTTCTTCCCGCTTCAGGAGCTGAAAATCTCTGCCTCGCACCGAAAACACGTCGGTCTCGCCGGAGCGAAACTGCAACAGGGCCGTATCTTCCGAGTCCACGATGCGCAGGATGACCCGCTCGATGCGCGGGATCCCTTCCCCTTTCCAGTAGTAGGGGTTGGGACGGTACACCAGCCGCTGTCCGGGGGTATATTCCTGCAAGATGTAGGGGCCGGCCCCCACCAATTCCTGCACCGGCGTGTCAACTCCCCAGGTCTGGAGAAAGAGGGGGTTGCCCTGGCCGTCCACCTGCTCCACAGTGGGCTGCAGAATGTGCTTGGGCAAGAGAGGGGATCCGGCCTGCAACAGGAAAGGGGCAAAGGGCTCCGGCAGGACAAACTCAACCCGCCGCTCGTCCAAGGCCCGCACCTGGGGCAGCGCCCCCGCCTCGCCGATGCGCAACACATCCCGCGCCGAGGTCGGGATCCGCTCGTCAAAGATGATGCGGTTGAAGGTAAAGTCCACATCTGCCGCTGTCAGGGGCTCCCCGTCCGACCAGCGCAGCCCCTCCCGCAAGGTGAAGACATAGCGCAAGCCGTCCTCAGACACTTCCCAGCCTTCCGCCAGCTCCGGCTTGGGCAGGAGGGTATCTTCATCGAGGGTGACCAGGCCCGCCTCCAGGTAGGCGATGGCGTCGCGGCTGGAGCTCTCGGTGGCCAGATAGGTGTTGAAGGTTTTGGGATCCGAGGTGACGGTGGCAATCAGGTGGGGCGGGCGAGCGGGGGCAGCACAGGCGCTAAGCCAGAGAAGGAGGATCCCTAGGAATAGGGGGGCAAAAAGGCTGCTCTTGAGCTGCTCTGTTGAGGTATTGCTTTGGCCTGCCATTTCCTTTGCTGAGTATCCGAGCAAGTTTGAGGGGGCCCGCCGGCGGCCCAAGCGCTCCGCGCCGCTCACGCGACCACCCCCGGCCCCTCTCCCAGAGGGA
>NZ_JANSJA010000061.1:8175-16108 GCF_047462335.1 Synechococcus sp. H60.1 | reverse complement strand
TTATCTGGACTATAGGCAAAGGGAAAGAGTGCTCACATGGGCGTTGCCAGGGGATTGCGCGGGAGGTTAGGTTTTGTAACAGTCTTCCGGCGGAGCGACCCCAGAGATGGCAACCCAAGCTTTTCTGCCGCTCTGGTTAGGCCGGCTTAGACGAAAAACTGTCCATCTGAGGGTGAGATCTTGCTGTTGAATTGCCTAGATCCTGTGTTGCTGGCTGTCGAAGCCGCTGCTTCCGTTGAGCCGCCAGTGGGAGACAACCTCTCTCCCCTGATCTTGGTGGCGGTGCTGCTGGCGTTGGTGGTTATCTACTTGGCCAGCCGCATCGCCGGAGAAATTGCCGTTCGCCTCAGCTTCCCCCCGGTGCTGGGAGAGTTGCTGGGGGGTGTCTTGGTGGGAAGTTCTGCCCTGGGGCTGCTGGTCTTTCCAGAAGGGCCGGTCTCCCCAGAGACGTTGCACAACTTGGCCCACTCCTCCGCCTTGATGCAACTGCTGCAAGTGACTGCCGGCCTCGACGAGGGATCCCTTGTGCCGGTGTTTGCCTCCCAGACTGAGATCATCAACGTCCTCTCGGAGATCGGGGTAGTTATCCTCCTATTTGAAATTGGCCTCGAGTCGGATCTGGGGGAACTGTTGCGGGTTGGCCCGCAGGCAGCGGCTGTGGCCGTTATTGGGGTTGCTGTCCCCTTTGCGGCGGGAACCCTGGGCCTGCTCTACCTCTTTCACGTGCCCGCCATCCCTGCCATCTTCGCCGGGGCGGCTCTGACGGCAACCAGCATTGGCATCACCGCCCGCGTCTTGGCCGAGCTGCAAAAACTCACCTCCCCCGAAGGCCAGGTGATCATCGGCGCCGCTGTCCTGGACGACGTGTTGGGCATCATCATCTTGGCCGTGGTGGCCAGCTTGGCCAAAACCGGAGAGGTTGACGTCGCCGATGTGAGCCTCATCATCCTCAGCGCTGTCGTCTTTCTGGTCGGCTCTATCGTCTTGGGGCGACTCCTCAGCCCCTACTTTGTGGCCCTTCTCAACCACCTGAAAGCCCGCGGCAACCCCCTTTTGCCCGCTCTGGTGTTGGCTTTCTTGTTGGCCTACGTGGGACAGGTGATCCACCTGGAGGCGATTTTGGGCGCTTTTGCCGCCGGCCTGATTCTGGGGGAAACCGACAAGCGTCAAGAGCTAGAAGAACAGATCAAACCCGTTTCCGACCTGCTGGTGCCCATCTTCTTCGTCTGTGTCGGGGCCAAAACCAACCTCGCCGTCCTTAACCCCGCCATCCCTGCCAACCGGGAGGGGTTGATCATTGCCGTCTTCTTGGTTAGCGTTGCCATTTTCGGCAAGCTGGCCGCTGGGCTGGGGGCGTTTGGCAAGCCGGGCATCAGTCGTTACGCTGTCGGCGTGGGCATGATTCCCCGCGGCGAAGTGGGTCTGGTGTTTGCCGGCGTGGGAGCGGCCAGCGGCGTTCTCTCCGAGGCTCTCGACGTCAGCATCATCGTCATGGTGATTGCCACCACCTTCATCGCCCCCCTCTGGCTGCGGGGGGTGCTGGTGGGCGGGGAAGCAATAGAAGCCAATACGTCCGGCCCAGACGACGCCCCTCCCTCTCTCTTGGAGCTACAGGCGGAGGCCACGGAGCAAGGCCGCAAAGACGCTGCCAGTGCTCCAGAGCTCGCTCCCCCAGACTCAGGACGGGTGGGTATTCCTGAGGGTTAATCAACCCCTCAGTTGCCGCCAGATGGCCTGTACCAGCAGCCGCAGAGGGTTGCGCCGACGTGGTTTCCCATCTCGGATCCTGTCCGTCGTCTCTGCTTGTGGCGCCATCGCTTGCACTGACGGCGGGTCGAACCGCTGTATTGTGGTCGAGCGTCGATCCACCACCTCTGCCTTAACGCTGCGGAAGCCCACAGCCTGGAGACACTGCTGAAAATCGGCATCGCAGGAGCGGCGAACATAGTATTGCAGCCGCACCTGATCCCCCAACAGGATCTGATCTCCGTCCTTGAGATCCCAGCTCAGACATCTCTGCCCGTTCACTGAGATGCCGTTGGTGCTGCGCTTGCCCTCAAGATTGCCGTCCAGCAGCCGGTAGGTGTACTGGCCGTCCTTGTGCGGTAGCCGCAAGAGCAGCGCATGTTGCCGGGAAACAGCTGCCGAATGGATGACAATAGCGTTGCTGGGATCCCTGCCGATAGAATAAGTGGCGGCACTGAGGGCCACGGCCCGCCGTCCCTGCTCGTCGTCGATCACTAGCACATGCCAAGTCTGGGATGAAGAGAAGGCGGAGTCGGTAGGCATGGTCTGAGCATTGGCCGGGGGTTAGCTCCGCCGAGGGGGGACTCGGCAAAAGAGAGGCTTTCCCTCATAATGATAGGACAGGGCTCCCCTAGCAGTGAGCAATTGTAAACAGCAGCTATGACTTCAGCTTCATCCCTTCTCCAGGAACTCCCCCCGATCTACCCCGGGGTGGCTGTGCGGGTCATCAATCCCAACGATACTTACTACCTCTTTGAAGGACAGGTGCAGCGGGTTACCGACGACCACGCTGCTGTCCTCTTTGAGGGCGGCAACTGGGATAAATTGGTAACCTTCCGCCTCACGGAACTGGAAGTGGTGGACAAATCCCGTCGCTAGCTTGGTTTTCCATGCGCAGCCATTGGCAGGAACCATTCCTCTGGATCTGTGCCGCTGGGATCCTCCTCTTTCCCGTGTGGCTTGGGCTAACCGTCATTGGGTTGGCCACGGGGGATCCCCTTCTGCCGGTGGGAGTAGAGCAGGCGGCAGTGGCTGTGGCGGGCATTGGGCCAGTATTTGCCATGCAGTGGCGCAAACCGTTCGACATCTTCAGCCTGTGGGTGGCCGCCATTCCTCCCGAAGAGCTCACCCCCGGCCAACGGCGTATTTTAGCTGCCTTCCTCAGCCCCGAACACAAGATCTTGACGGTATTGGCGGCACTCCTGCTGCTAGAAGTCTTTGAGCGCCTCTACGACTTTGCCCCCCTCTTTGCCTCCCTCACCCCCGGTGGCGGCACCCGCCTGGCCGGCCTGGCCATAGCCGCCTTCGGGTTTTGGGGGGCCAACCTGTTTTTCCAGATCCCCATTGCAGCCGTGCGGGTACTCCTCCTCAGCGAGCTGGAGCTGGCCCAAATCGATCCCATCCCTGCTGAGGAGATCGAAAGCCGCTTCTCCGTTGTTGGCGATCGCCACATCCCGCTGCTGCAACGGCTGTTACGCTGGGTTGCCGCTCTGGGATCCGCAGTCCCACCCCAAGGACAAAAGGATGAAAATCAGAGACTTGACTGTAAAGTAACAGAAGTATCTGAAGCTGCCAGCTCAGATACTGAATCTGAAGGACGGGAGGCTGCCACACCGGAAACAACCCCTGACTTTACCTAGACAGGTTGCTGGGACGGATTTCCACCCCAAAGAAACTGCAGCTCGATGTTAGAGTGGATGGAATCCAGACTGTTGTCTGACCATCGGCGTTCTCCCGACCTTCGAGGCTACCGCACCGGCAATGGCGAGCAACCTTTCCTCCCGCTTGAAACAGTTCACCCAACGCCTCAGAGAAACCACCCAGCTTTCCCCGTTTTTCACCGAGCAAGCCACCAGCGAAACCCAAAACCTCGCGCGGGAGTTGGCTCAGCTTGGAGAATATGCCACCCAGCTCAGCCAGGTGGTGATGGAGGTAGACTTCCTCAACCAGCTCCATACCCGTCTCTTGAATGAGCGGGAAGTGCTGCAGCAAGAAAAAGACAACTTAGAAGCACGGGTCTTCGAGTTGCAGCAGGAGCGCAACGAGATTGAGCCCCAGGTGATGTACCTGCGTGAACAACTGAGCCAGGCTGCTTTTCAACTGGAGCAAACGCAAAACCGCGAGCGCAGCCTTAGCGAGCGGGAACGGCAATTGTCAGAGATTGTAGCCCAACTGGAGCGCCGGCGGGCCGTCCTCAACCAGGCTATCGAAAACCTCACCAACCAAGAGGCCGATTACACCGTTCGCAACAAAGAGCTGGAAGCCGTCATCAAGGATAACGAGCGCAAAGCCAAGCAATACTTAGAAGCCGCCAACCACTACCGGGCCTACTTGGAAGAGCTGAACGCCCAGATACAGGAAGCTCAGGCCAAGCTGAGGAGCCTCGGTGTTGAGCCCAAACCCACTGACCTGCCGCGGCTTGAGGATATGGAAAAGCCGACTCCCATCCCTACCCCGCCGCCCTCCACTCCCATCGGCTACCCACCACCCCAACAGTCTCCTCCACCCCAGTCGGGCGGTTACTGGTCGGACAGCCCCTTCGATGACGATCCCTGGAGCTAGGTTGCCCAGCCCACCCCCCACGACCCAGCTCTGCGGCAAAGCTCAGTGCTCTCTGCCTTGACCCGCCTTGGGAGGAGGTGGTGAGACACGTACTCTGAAGAAGAGATCCACAGGAGGGGATCCCTTCTAGGGATCCAGCGTCTAGTTGCACCCAAGCCAGACCTATGGAACCGACTGTGCCGGATTTACAAGCCCTCAGCCAATGGGATCGGCAGTTCTGCCGCTTTGCCGAGCAGCAACAGCTCCTCAAGCCCAAACAACTGGCCTTGGCCCTGAAGATCCAGCGGCAGCAGCACGGCCCCCTGGCTTTGATCCTCTGGCAGTTGGGGTTCGTGGGCCTGCAACACTTGGCCCAGTTCTGGGAGAGAGTATCTAGCGGCGCCGAGCTGCTCCGAGATGAGGCCCTCGGCTGAGAAAAGGGGCAAGAGCCCCAAGGTTCTGCGCTATCCCTCTGTGTCCCTGGAAGAAGCTGGAATCCACAAGCATAGGTCTAGCCCTGCAGTCAAGTCGATTCTTCCGGCAGCAGACCTTTGGGATCCTCTGGCGGCGGCAGATGCGCCAGATCCACAGTCGCTCCCCCCAACAGCCGGGCTTGGATCCCTTTGAGGACGACATACAGCACCGGCACCACCAGCAGGCTGAGTAGGGTTGAGACGAACATACCGCCGATAACAGCCGTGCCCAGAGATTGGCGGCTGGCAGCCCCGGCGCCACTGGCCACCGCCAGCGGGAAAATGCCCAGGATCGTGCTCAAAGCCGTCATGAGGATGGCGCGGAAACGCGTCTCCGCCGCCTGGATCGCGGCCTTGGCCAGTGGGATCCCTTGGGCAACCAGTTGGTTGGCAAACTCCACGATCAAGATCGAGTTCTTGCTGGCCAGACCGATCAACATCACCAGCCCCACTTGGCAAAAGATGTCGTTGGCCAGGCCCCGCAGCAGTTGGGCCGAGAGCGCCCCCAAAACCGCCAGCGGCACCGCCAGCAGAATGATCAAGGGATCCACATAGCTCTCAAATTGGGCCGCCAGCACCAGGAAGACGAACACCGACCCCAAAGCAAAGATCAGCGGCGCCTGCCCCCCCGACTCGATCTCTTCTAAGGACAGGCCCGACCACTCGAAGCCAAACCCCTGGGGCAGCAAGCGGGCAGCCAGACTTTCCATAGCCCGAATGGCCTGGCCCGAGCTGAAGCCCGGCAGCGGGCTGCCCTGGATCTCCGCCGAGCGGAAGAGGTTGAAATGATTGATGAGCGCCGGGCCGGTGGTCTCCTCCACCTGAACCAACGTGCTCAAGGGCAAGAGCTGCCCCTGCCCACCGCGCACGTAGAACTGGCCAATACGTTCAGGGCTGCTCCGGAAAGCCTGGTCCGCCTGGACGTAGACCCGGTAGTTGCGGTTGAACAGGTCAAAGTCGTTGACATAGGTGCCTCCCAGCAGCGTCTGTAGCGTGCCGAAGACCTCGGCCAGCGGGATCCCCAGCACCTGCGCTATGTCCCGATCCACCTTGACCTGCAACCGGGGGGAGTTGGCGTTGAAGGTGGGCGGATTAATCCGCACGCCCAGGGGGGGCTGGCCCGGCGGGGGCGGCGAGTTGCCCACAAAGAAAAAGGCGTTGGCCGTCTGCTGCAGCAGGTTGAAATCGTTCACCCCCCGATCCTGGAGTTGGAAGGTAAACCCGCCCGTGTTTCCCAGATCGGGAATGGCTGGCGGCAAAATCGGGATCACCAACGAGCGGCTGATCCCGCCCAAAAAGGGCCCGAACAGCCGGTTGACAATCGCCTGCGCCGATTGTTCCGGTCGCCGCCGCTTGTCCCAGGGCTTGAGGGTGGCGAAGATCAACCCGTTCCCCGGCGAGGGCCCAGTAAAGCTGAACCCCCCCACGATCACCTGGTTTTCGATTTCCGGGATCCCGTCCAAAATGGCGCTGGCCTGCCGGATGACCCGGTCGGTGTAGTTGAGCGAAACCCCCGGCGGCCCCTGCACAATGGTGATGAAAAAGCCCTGATCCTCATCCGGCACAAACCCCGTTGGCACGATCTGGAACAGCCAATAGGTGAGGCCCAGACAGGCGACAAACCCCGCCACCACCACCAGCCGCAGCTTCACCACCAGCTCCAGCAGCCGGCGATAGGCGGCGCGGATCCCTTCCACCGCCCGGTCAAACCAGCGCAACAGCCAAAACATCTGCTCAGAACGTGGGCGGATCAGCAGCGCCGACAACGCCGGAGCCAGGGTAATGGCATTAAACGTAGACAGGGAAACCGATACGGCAATGGTGACGGCAAACTGCTGGTAGATGCGGCCACTGGTGCCGGGAAAGAACGCGATCGGCACAAACAAGCCCAGCAGCACCAGCGTCGTGGCAATCACCGCCCCCAGCACCTCGTTCATCCCCGCCGAGGCCCCCTGCAGAGGCCGCATGCCGCGGTCGCGGATGTAGCGGGAGATGTTCTCCACCACCACGATGGTGTCGTCCACCACCAAACCGGTGGCCAAAGTGAGGCCAAACATGGTCAGGGTGTTGATGGAAAAGCCGAATAGGCGCACAAAGGCGAACGTCCCCAGCAGCGCCACCGGGATCGTGACGGTAGGGATAAGGGTGATGCGCCAATCTTGCAAAAAGATAAACAGCACCAGCACCACCAGGACGATAGCCTGGAGCAGGGTGAAGATCACCTCTTGTACCGACTCGGTGATGAACAGCGTGGCGTCGAAGGCGATCTCGTAGATCAAGCCGGGCGGGAAATTTTTCGCCAGCTCGGCCAACGTCTGCCGCACCTGCCGCGACACCTCGAGGGCGTTGGCATCCGGCTGCTTGGTGATGGCGATCCCCACCGCCTCCTGGCCGCCGATGCGGAAGAACGTATCGTAACTTCGGGCTCCCAGCTCCACCCGGCCCACGTCGGCAATGCGCACCAAGCCGGCATTTGGGCTGGCTTTGAGGACAATTTGGGCAAACTCCTCCGGCTGGGAAAGCCGACCCGTGGCCTGGACGCTGATCTGAAACTCCTGATCCGGCAGGCTGGGCTGGCTGCCGATTTGGCCGGCAGGCACCTGGATATTCTGCTGGCGCACCGCGTTCACCACATCCAGCGCCGTCAGCCCGTAGCCGGCCAGCCGCGTCGGATCCAGCCAGATGCGCATGGCATAGGTGCGCTCCCCAAAGACGATGACATCGCTAACGCCACGGATGCGCCGCAGGGCATCCCGCACGAACAGCTCGGCGTAGTTGCTCACAAACAGCTCGTCGTATTCCCCCGCCTCTGAGCGCAGCGCCACCACCTGCACAAAAGCGCTATCGCCCGCCTTTTCCACGCTGAGGCCGTTTTGAATCACTTCTGCCGGCAGCCGCGCCTGCACGCGTGCCACCCGGTTCTGCACATCCACAGCTGCTGTGTCCAGATCCCGATCCGGGCTGAAGGTGACGGTGATCTGGCTGGTGCCGTTGCTGCTGCTGACCGAGGAGATGTACCGGATGCCCTCGACGCCGTTGATCTCCTGCTCCAGCACATTCGTCACCGCCGTCTCCACCGTCTCGGCATCGGCCCCGGGGTAAACAGCGGTCACCGTCACTGCCGGCGGCGCCACCTGCGGGTAGTAGTCCACCGGCAACAGGGGGATGCTCAC
>NZ_JANSJA010000061.1:0-8075 GCF_047462335.1 Synechococcus sp. H60.1 | reverse complement strand
CTGCCGGCGGCGCCACCTGCGGGTAGTAGTCCACCGGCAACAGGGGGATGCTCACTGCTCCCACCAGCACAATGATGATGGAGCAGACAGTGGCCAAAACAGGGCGGCGAATGAAAAAGTCGACAAACATAGACAGGGATCCGCGGCAACAAGTGAGGAGTAGAAGGGAGTGGCCGAGTTGGGAAACCGCTCAAGAGGGGAGATCTAGGGCGGGGATCCAGGCGGTCTCCCTCCCCCTTGCATCCTCTGCTGAAAAAGCACCTCATCGACAATGGGGGCGCCATCGCGGATTTTTTGCAGGCCGCTCAGCACGATCGGCTCGTTGGCCTCCAGCCCCTCCAGCACCTCGTAGCTGTTGCCGTAGAGGGATCCCAGCCGCACCGGCCTTTGCACCGCCACCGCCCCAGGGGGCTTGCCCTCTTCTGGAGGATCTGTAGTCTGCACCGTGTAGACAAAGGTTTGGGCGCCCAGACGGGCTACCGCCGTCACCGGCACCAACAAAGCTGGCCGCTCCTCCCAGACGATGCGGGTTCGCACAAACTGGGCGTTACGCAACTGGCCGGCGGGGTTCTCCAGCAAGGCCTTGGCCAGGACCGACTGCGTGCCGGGATCCGCTTCAGGCGCAATGAAAGAGACTTGGCTGGTGCCGATGACCTCGCCGCCGCTATCTAGGATCTGCACCGGCGTGCCGATGCGCAGGCGGGGGGCCTGCTGCAGCGGGATGTTCAGGTTCAGCTCCAGCGCCTGGGTTTGGGTCAGGGTGGTCAAAACCGTCTGGGGTGTCACATAATCCCCCTGCCGCACCAACACCTCGCCGACAATGCCGGCAAAGGGAGCCGTGACCTGGAAAAACTGCAGTTGCACCTGCTGCCGCTCCGCCTCGGCCCGGGCCCGCTCCACCTCTCGCTCTGACCGCAAGATGGCCGCCTCTTGGGCCCGGATCTGCTCCTGCTGGGCCGCCAAGGCTGCCTCCGCCTGGCGCAGATCCCGGCTGGACTGATCCGCTTGCGCCTGGCTAATAGCCCCCTCGGCCAAGAGGCGCAGGTTGCGCTCGTGCTGCTCCTGGGCGAACTCTGCCGCCGCCTCCAGCCGCAGCCGCTCCGCCCGCAACTGGCTGAGCACGGCTCGACTGCTCTCCAGGTTGGCCTGGGCCGCCGCGATCCCCGCCGTTTGGCCGGCCACCGCCGCCTGTTGCTGCCGGCTGTCGATCGCAAACAGGGGCGCCCCGGCAGAGACCTGGGATCCCAGCCGCACGAACACCTGGGTTACCTGGCCGCTCACCTGGGGCCGGATGCTTGCCACCTGCTGGGATCCGAGGCTGGCGATGAACTCCGCAGTCTCCTGAATGGGCCGTTCTTCCACGGCGCCGATGGCCACCGGGGTGGGCTGGCTTTGTCCACTTCCTCGGCCTTCCATGCCGCGAGGGGGGCCCCCCGCTCGACAGGCAGCCAGCAGCAAAGAAAAACACAACAGCGGCAGAGCTGTTCGCAATCGCCTCATGATTACAACTGCTCCCACAACAGAGGGATCCCCTCTCTGCATTGGCTCAACTAACCAAGGTAATGAGCCTGTGCCTTCCTGCACCTGTGCAAAAGCGCTTGCCATCCTTCCCAATCCAGAACTAAGGTGTATGCTTAGCCAAAAGCCCAGCTTAGCGTCCAGAGCCCCAGCTCGCCGGACAACGGCCATCTTTGGCCAGACGGTTCTAAACTTGTTGCGCAAGCATCGGATCTTTTGTTACCTGACGCGAAGGCAAGTCGCTGCAGTTGAGGAAGTTGATATGAGGACTGTAGCCGTAACCTGGTTTCGCCCGCTGCAGCTCGACTGTCGTCCTCAGCACTGGCTGTGGAGCTGCCTCGGAGCAGCAGCCATCACAGCCTTCACGGCGGTTGCTGCTTGGGCGCGGCCAGTATTGGAAGTGCGCATGACCATGGGCTTGCCCATCAGCCCCAACTATTGGTACCTGGTGGCCCTCAGCCGGGCCGGCAGCCCTGGCCCCACTGCCAACCTGGTGGATCCCAATGTCCGCGTCGGGCCCAATGAGTATGCCTTTGTCCAGAACTGGGACTACCTCATCCGGGTTACCCCCCTCAACGAAGAATCGGTCTTGCAGTCCACCATCCAGCGGTTTGGCGAGCCGGAGCGGGAGTTTGCCGTCGGCTTTAACCAGGTGCGGGCAGAGCGCCTCAGCCGCGACCGCGACACCCTCCGCTTCCAGATCGACATCTCCGAGCTCCAGGGCCTGGACGGGCGGGATCAGGATATCCAGGTGGCGCTGCTCACCGCCCGTGCCCCCTTCCGCGTTGCTCCTGAAGAAACCAACCTGGCCATTGACGCCACCCGTGGCGAGCTGCCCCACTACTACCGCCTCAGCCTCTCCAACCAGCGGCAGGTGGTTGTGGACGATCCCCAGCGGCAAGAGACAGTGCGCCGCAGCCGAGAATTGATCCAACAAAGTGGCTCTGGGGCTGCCCTCACCCGCGACCTCATCGAGGGGGGAGCTTTGGAGATTTTGGCCGCCAACATTCTTACCTTTGAGCTGCGCCTGGTGGACCGCTAGGGATCCTCTCCCCTGCAGGCCCAAGATTGCCGCCATTTCAAATCCCTTCTTTGGCAAGAGAAGCTGGGCTGGGATCCAACATCACAAACAGAAACGACTCCAGCCCTGCCAGGTAGGTGAGCACCTGCTCCTGGGCCGCTTCCTGGTCGATCCGATGGGCTTGGGCCGCCTGCTCGACCAAGCTAGCCACCGCCACTGGCCCCTGCAACAGGGATCCCAGCCAGGCCATCTGGGGGGCTGGTATGGTCAGGCGCCCACGGCTGGCCCCCGGCCAGTTCATGGCAAACTCCAGCTTCTTGTCGTGGGCCTGGGCAAAGTTGTGGCGAAACTCGGCGTTGTCCATCAGGATGGGGTTGAGCTGCACCCTGCCCTCCAGCCAGTCGGCGTCGCTCCAGGGCAAGACCAAGGAAGAGCCGGGGTGCTCCGCCCAAAAGTCGATTAGGCGGTGGTCGGGGTAGATTAGCTCGTAGAAGTGGTTTTGCTCGGCAGGGGAAAGCTTGTCCAGCTCCGCCTGCAGCCAAGCCGGCATGGCCCTGTCTTTGAAGAGCAGCGTCGGATCCCAGTCGGCGTAGTCCACCAGGCAAACCAAGCCCAGCTCCGCCTCTTGAAGCATGCGCAGGAGATCCGGGAGCAAAAACCCTTTGTCGCCGGGTAAGAGGTAGTTGGCGCGGATGTTGGTGTCGTCGCTGTAGATCTGGGGATCCCAGCGCAGGGCAGCCCGCAGCTCGTCAGAGGCCAGGCTGGCCATGAACTCCCGCACCCGCCGGCAGGCTTCGGGGGTGGGCAGCTCAAACAGGCCCAGCAGCCGAAACGCCTCCTGCATACGGAAGATCACCTGCCGCTGGTAGGCGTGGTGCAGGTTGGCCCGCAAGATCCCGTCCGGCTTGAGCACCCGCTTAAGCGCCTTCAAGCCCGCCACGGGATCCTCAAGCAGATAGAGCACGTCGTTGAGGCTGATGAAGTCAAACCGCTGCCCCAGTTGTTCAATCTCCAACAGGTTGAGGGCATGCAGCTCCACCTCCCCAAAGCCGTGGTAGCGCAGGCGCCGCTCCGTTGCCTGCACCGACGCCGGCGAGAGGTCGCAGGCCACCAGCCGCGCCCCTGGGTTGGCCTCCGCCAAGATCAAGGTCTCCCAGCCGGAGCCACAGCCGACGTTGAGGATGGCGATCCCCTCGCTGGGCAGGATGGCGCGGGTACGGGCGTATTGGGCCGTCGTCCAGCTCAGGCGGTACAGACTACCGATGGCGCTGCGGCCCGACGCCTCAACAGGTACGTTGGGATAGGGCAGTTCCTCGTAGAGTTGCCGCAAAGACTCGGTTGTGCTGCCGGCCATGGGATCCACTCCAGGAAGCTGCTCCCTATGCTACTGCCTCAGGAACGCCGCGATGGCGTCCGCAATGGCCTCGTTGCCCCCCTGATCCAGCTCTTCTGCCCCCTGGGGGGGGTGAGGGGGATCCCGCAAGAAGTCCCAGGATCCCGCAAAGAACTCTTCCGGCGAGAGGATACGATGCCAGCCGTAGCGCCGCAATCCCTCCACCAAGAGGGGCGACTCGGCAAAGCTGGAACGGTTGACACAGGCCATGGGGATCCCACAGCGCAGCGCCTCCGCTAGGGTGCCATAGCCCGGCTTGGACACCACCCAGCGGCAGAGGGGCATGACATCCACCGGGCGCCACCTCTGCCCGTCCAAAACCTGCAGGTTGGGCAAAGGGGGAGCCTTGGGGTCGAAGGTGAGAAACTGCCAGTCGGGAAAATCCAAAAGCCGCTCGTAGGGCAAGCCCTGCAGCCCTAGCCCGCCAAAGGTCAACAAAACCGTGGGCCGCTCCCGCTCCAGCCCTAGGCGCTGGGCCACCTCCTCAGCCAAGTAGCGGGGATCCGACCCCGTCAACCCCACGGGTTCCTGGTGGGGAAAGGCGCCCATAGGCTCAGCAAAGGGCAGGCGAAACAGCCGCTGGCAGCGCCCGTACAGCTCGCGGATCCAGCTTACAAAGGGCTGAAACTGGGGGCCGTACTCTTGATAGATAAAGTCCCAGCCGAAGTTGCTGGCCATCCAGCAGGGGATCCCGGCGGCCTCGGCAATGGCGGCGGCAATGGGGGGCACATCCCCTAGCAGCAACGGCACCCCCTGGCTGCGGATGAACTCCGCCTCTTCTCGGATGAGGTCGGCAGACCCCGCTTGGAACGCCCGCAGGGCCACTAACGTCGCCGGCAGATCCGCCTGCAGCCCATCCGGCTGCACCACCCCCACGTCCAAAGCGCGGGGCCGATGCAGAAACTCCCCTTCCCCGTAGCGCTCCAGCAGCCAAGCGGGAGCCGGCGTCACCCAAATGGGCAGGATCTGCGGCTCCCGCCGCCGCAAAGTGTTCACCACCGCCGTCAGCCGGGTGACGTGCCCAAACCCATGGGCCGTTGCCGCCACATAGAGAGGAACTGGATTCACCGCCATAGCCTTAGGAAAGCACAGGCTGAGACTTTTCCCGCCGGGATCCCCAGAGGTTGCTGGCCAAGATGAGGCCCAGGCCCAGCAGCGATCCTGGCGCGATCGGCTCCTGCAACAGCACCGCGATCAACCCCAGCGACAGGAATGGCGTGACATAGACCCAATTGGCCAGGGATCCGCGCTCGTCCGCCAGCTCCAGCGCCCGCAGCCAGAACACAAAAGTCAGGCCCATCTCCGCCAAGCCGATGTAGGCCGCCCAGCCCAGCCCTGCTAGAGTCCACCTCAGCTCCTGCAACGGCAATAGCGCCAGGCAATAGCCGCTGCCGAAGACAAACCCCAGGAACAACTTCAGCACGGCATCCCGTCCATCCCGCACATTGAGCAGCCAGTAGAGGGCCCAAATAGCGGCGCTGCCCACCGCCAGTCCCACTCCCCAGGGATCCTCCACTTGCAGGGTGCCCCAGGAGCCCCCCGTGGCCACCAGCACCACCCCCACCAGGCTCGTTCCCAAAGCCAGCAGCAGCCGCCCGCGCAGGCGCTCCCCCAACAGCGGCACCGCCAAGAGAGCCAGCAGCAGCGGCCAGGTGTAATTTAAAGCCAGTGCCGCCTGGGCCGAGAGGCGATCATAGGCTTGGAAGAGCACCCCGTAGTAGCCAAACGGGTTGAGCAGCCCCTGCAGCGCCGACAGGCCAATTTGGGATCCCTTCTGCTGGCGGACAAGAGGCGCCCGCCCTGTTACCACCAGAACCATCCCCAAGATTAGGCAGGAGCTACACGCCGAAAAAATCAGCAAGACCGTCGGTGAGAGGTGCTGCAACCCGAACTTAAAGGCGCTGGCCGCCGTGGCCCAGCCCAAGATAGCCGCTGCCAGGTAGGCGCGGGCCCGCCAGGGATCCCTGCGCATCAAAAGCTGTCCAGATCCCTGTCTTCTGCCTTTGGCCTCGCTCCAGTGGGAAGGCCCAGCCGTGGCGCCACCACCCAGACGTAGAGCAGGTAGCCCAGCCCCACCACCACCGCCCACTTGAGAACAGTGGTGAAAACCCGGAAGACCAGCCCCACCAGCAAGATACAGCCCAAAATGGCCAAAACCGTCAGCAGTGGACGCCCCCACTCAGCCCAAGTGCGAACGGCATTTTTCCCCTGAGACGAGCTCAGCGCCCCAGAGGCCGCAGCCGCCTGCTCCAGTTCGCGCTCAAGCTGTTTTAGCCGTTCTTGTTCTGAGAAAGAAAGATCCGACATAGGGAGCAGTCTCCAGAATACAGGGCCATCTCCATCTTACGAGCTGCTCCCCAAAAGCAGGGCAAGCTAGGCCCGCGCCGACGGGATCTCTTGGGCCATGGCGCGGAACAGATCTAGAGCTGGGCCAGGGCGACGGTTAGGACGCGGAGCCGGGATCTCGTTGGGCACAAAGGGCCTTTCGACCACCACTTTGGGCTTGGCAGGTGCAGCCGTTGCCGCAGAGTTAGAGGAAGTTGCCGACTGGCTTGGAGCGGATTGTCCAGGCGCCGAGCGAAAAGGCCCAGTTACAAAATCCACCAGACCGCCGAAGAGAATGCCAAAGAAGGAAAAAAGACCGCCGAACAGCTTTTTGAGAATGCCCATTTTGCCGATGTCGTAACGTTCTGCAACTGGCCACTCATTATTGTTAAGAACGGGCAGCTTGGCTATAGGTAGATATGCTTTTTTCAACCTCAGGGATCCCCCACCGGTCTGCCTGTGGCATCGAAGCGCCGCAGCGGTAGGGCCAGCTCCAGCTCCTGCAGCTCCAGGGGTTCCGAGAGGGGCCGGCTGCGCCCCAGCTCAAAGCCATCGGCTGCCGCCGGGTTCACTGCGTAGCCCATATCTGCCATCGCTCCCACCGTAAGGATGCTTAAGGGATTGGGCACCCCCCGGTCGAGGCGGGTGGTCATCAGCTCCCGACCCAAGACGCTCTCCCGCCAGTGGGAATCGCGGGATCCCTCCCCAAACTGGTTCTCTAAGGGAACAGAAGGGGCATTCCCCCCCAACGTGGTAAAAGCGGCAACCGCCCGCGGGCCAATAAAGCGGGGATCATAGCCCGGCGGCGTCGGCTGATCCCGCCCCACCAAGCCCACCGTCAGCCCCTTGGGATCCCAGACGCTGGGCAAAAAGCCAAGAGCATGGCCCAACTCGTGCAAGGCGGTGATGGGTAGGTCGCCCCGCTCTTCCAAAGCCGAGAGGTTTCGGCTGTTGAACACAACCACAGAGTAGAAAGGCAGGCCATTGGAGGCCCGCACAAAACAGGGAGCCGCTCCCCCTAAAATCCGCTCGTTGCCCAGGTCTCTTGCCCGCACCTCCACCAATAGATCGTCGATAGGGAAATCGAGCGGCGTGCTGGGAGCCCCCGCACCACACTCGCCGGCCCGGATGTTGGTGGGCCCCAGATCCGGCTGATCCCCGACGATGATCTCCTGCCACCTCAAGGCCGCGCTGCGGACAATGGCTTGCTGGCTGGGAGTGAGGCTGTTGTCGGGAAAACGAACGTCAATGGTGAACTGAGAAACAGGGGCAGTTATCGGTGAAGGCAAAAGGGTGGGAACGGCAGTCGGAGGAGAAGAAGGGGGGAAACCACCCCCTCCCCCGCACGCTTTGAGCAGCAGTAGCAGTAGTACAGCTATCAGGGATCCGAGCAGGCGCAAGCTCCACGTTCTCCCCCCAAGCTTCCGAAAACCCTTCACACTGCCTCCAAAGGCCCCACAGCCCAGACGGATCATAGCGGTTGCCCGCATTTGCCGAGCAGGATTTGCCCTAGGCTCTGCCACCCATACCCATTCCCAATGGGTGATCTCTAGGAGGCTGGGGAAACCCCTCTGGATCCTCAGTTGCTTGCCAATGGTATAGCTGTTGACGAGGCATGCCATTCCTAGACAAGCACCCAAAACGGTGAAAAACCCAACCGATGGCAAACGCCTAGGAAATGTCTCAGCCAACTCGCTAATGAACATACTCCCCAGCCCTAAAGGGCGAGGATTCTTGTTCCTGGTTCCACAACAGCACTTAACTAACTAGTGGCTAGTGATTAGTGACTCGTCACCAGTTACTAACCCCTATTCACCA
>NZ_JANSJA010000060.1:0-16190 GCF_047462335.1 Synechococcus sp. H60.1 | reverse complement strand
TCTCAAGTCAGCATCAAGTCGCATACTAAGGCAACAGTTTGGAGAGCTAAGGCGTACTGGGGAAAAGCAAAGCTCTGGCACGATTCTAAATCCTGTGGCGGTGCACCCCTAGAAACAGTGAAACAGTACATCCAGAGTCAAGAGGGTTAGACAACCAGGTTAACCAGCTTCTTCGGCACCACGACGACCTTCTTCGGAGTCACCCCTTGCAGATACCTTTGGGCCGCCTCCGACTGCAAAGCCAGCCGCTCCTGTTCCTGGGGCGTGACATCGGCAGGGGCTTCAAAGGAGCCGCGCAGCTTGCCGTTGACCTGCACCACAATGGTTACCGTGTCGGCCACCAGCGCCGCCGGGTCGTAGCTGGGCCATGACTGGCGATGCACCGAGTCTGTACCGCCCACTGCCTGCCAAAGCTCCTCAGCTATGTGGGGGGCAAAGGGAGCCAAGAGCAGGATCAGGGTGCGGATCCCTTCTGCATAGACTGGCGAGTCTGGGATCCCCGCCTCGGCCAGGGCATTGCTCAGCTTCATCAGCTCGGCAATGGCCGTGTTGAACTGGTACTCCTCCAGATCCTCACTGACTTCCTTGATGGCCGTGTGGACGGCGCGGCGCAGATCCCTTTCCGCTTTGGTCAGGGATCCCGCCTCAACCTTGGCCTGCAGCAGCTCGGCGGCTTTGCCTTGCAAGGACTCCGTCCCGCTAGCGCGAACGACAAAGTCGTACACCTGCCGCCAGACGCGGTTGAGAAAGCGAAACTGCCCTTCCACGTCGGCATCGTCCCATTCCAGGTCCTTTTCCGGCGGCGCCTTGAAGAGGATAAACATGCGGGCTGTGTCGGCTCCGTAGTGGGCCAGCACCTCCTCTGGATCCACGCCGTTGCCCTTGGATTTGGACATGGTGGCGTAGATAACTTCCAGAGGCTCGCCGGTCTCTGGATCCCGCGGGTCGTTGGGATCCTTGACCAGAGCCGCTGGGATCCAGCGATCCTTGCCGGACTTGTTGGGGTTGTAGTAGGTGCGCCCCTGCACCATTCCCTGCGTCAGGAGGCGGGAGAAGGGCTCGTCAAAATTCAACAGCCCCAGATCCCGTAGCACCTTGGTGAAAAAGCGGGAGTAAAGCAGGTGCAAAATGGCGTGCTCGATGCCGCCCACGTATTGATCCACCGGTAGCCAGGCGTTGACCAAATCCTTGCGGAAGATCTCGCGCTCGTTGCAGGGATCACTAAAGCGCAGGAAATACCAGGAGGAGCAGATGAAGGTATCCATCGTGTCGGTCTCGCGGCGGGCCTCGGCGCCGCAGGTGGGGCACTTCACCTTCACCCAGTCCTCCCGCTGGGCCAAGGGAGACCCCCCTCGCCCCGTCAGCTCCACATCCTCCGGCAACAGCACCGGCAGATCCTCCTCTGGGACTGCCACAGTGCCACAGTGGGGGCAGTGGATCACGGGGATGGGGCAACCCCAGTAGCGCTGCCGCGAGATGAGCCAGTCGCGCAGGCGGTAGTTGACCTGTCGTTCTCCCAGCCCCTGCTCCTCCAGCCAGGCGATGGCTCTTTCTACGCTCTGCCCTGGGCCTTTGCCCACCGGGATCCCGTTCAAGGGGCCGGAGTTCATCAACACCCCCTCCCCTGTCCAGGCCGCCTGCAGATCTTCGGCACTTTCCACCTCACCCTGGGGCGGTTGCACCACCAGCTTGATGGGTAGGCCAAACTTGCGGGCAAACTCAAAGTCCCGCTGGTCGTGGGCAGGCACAGCCATGATGGCCCCCGTACCATAGCCCATCAACACGTAGTCGGCAATCCAGATGGGGATCCGCTCTTGGTTGACGGGGTTGATGGCGTAGGATCCTGTCCAGACGCCCGTTTTTTCCCGATCTTCGGCACTGCGCTCCATCTCGCTGCGGGCAGCAGCCTCGGCCTGGTAGGCCTTGACGGCAGCCTGTTGCTTAGGGGTGGTGAGCTTCTCCACCAAAGGATGCTCCGGCGCCAGCACCATGAAGGTGGCTCCCCAAAGGGTGTCAGGCCGGGTGGTAAACACCGGCAGCTCCTCCCCTGTTTCGGTTTTGAAGACAACCCTAGCCCCCACCGACTGGCCAATCCAGTTCTCCTGCATGGTGCGCACCCGCTCTGGCCAGCCGGAGAGCTTCTCCAGGTCGGCCAGCAGTTGGTCGGCGTAGGCCGTGATCTTGAGAAACCACTGCTTGAGGAGGCGCTTTTCCACCAGAGCCCCCGATCTCCAGGAGCGCCCCTCGGCGTCCACTTGCTCGTTGGCCAAGACGGTCTGATCCACGGGATCCCAGTTCACCGGTGCTTCCTTCTGGTAGGCCAGGCCCGCTTTGAAAAACTGCAGAAACAGCCACTGCGTCCACTTGTAGTAGTCGGGGGCGCAGGTGGTGATCTCCCGCTCCCAGTCGTAGGAAAGCCCCAGCCGCTGCAGTTGATCCCGCATCTGGGTGATGTTCTGGTAGGTCCACTTGGCCGGCGGGATCCCGCGGTCAATGGCCGCGTTCTCCGCCGGCAAGCCAAAGGCATCCCACCCCATGGGGTGCAGCACCGCATACCCCTGCATGCGCTTGTGGCGGGCAATGACATCCGTGATGGTGTAATTGCGCACATGCCCCATGTGCAGGCTGCCACTGGGGTAGGGAAACATCGACAGGGCGTAGAACTTGCGGCTTTCCGCCGTCAGCTCTGGGGTGCGATCCAACCCGATTTCACGCCAGTGGGCCTGCCACTTGCTTTCGATGGCCAGAGGATTGTAGCGCGCGTCCACAGTCTAGGGCTCCTGGGGAGAACAGCTCTCGGCTTCAGGTGGGCTAAGATACCAGCATTTTGGCATGTTTTGCGGATCCCCAGCGCCGACGGGATCCCTCCTAAGCGGCAGCACCGGAGACCAGTGAACCCAAAGGGATCCCCTCAGTAGGTTTCCTCGTGCCACCTGTTGGCCTTCTTCAGCTCCTTCTGGAACTTGCTCCAGTCTTGACCGGCTTGCTCGGCAAGGGGGGCCATGACGCTGTTGATGCCGTCCTCCATTCCCTTGAGGCCACAGATGTACGTGTAGGTGTTGGGCTGCTGCAGCATCTCCCATAGTTCGGGGCCGTACTCGGCCATGCGGTTTTGCACGTACATCTTTTTGCCGTCGGGGGTTTGCTGTTCGCGGCTGATGGCGTAATCGACGCGGAAGCGATCCCCATACTGGGCTTTCCAAGCTTCTAGATCCCCGCGGTAGAGCAGGGTGGACGTGGTGGGCACCCCAAAAAACAGCCAGATCTTGCCCTGGTAGTTGGGATCCTCTTCAAACAGGTGCTTGATGAAGGCGCGAAAAGGGGCGATGCCAGTGCCGGTGGCAATCAAAATCAGGTTGGCGTTCTCATCTTCCGGCAGCAAAAAGGTTTTCCCTGAGGGCCCGGTGATCATCACCTCATCGCCGGGTTTGAGATCGGTGAGGAAGCCGGAGCAGACCCCTACCCCCGGCTGGCCCGTCTCCTTATCCACGTATTCGGCCCGTTTCACACTCAGAGAAACGGTGCGCCCCTCGCCGTCGTCGCCATAGCGAGTGGAGGCAATGGAGTAGAGGCGGGGCTTGTGGGGCTTGCCCTTGTCATCTACGCCAGGAGGAATAATACCAACGCTTTGGCCCTCCAGGTAGCGGTAGTTGGGATCCGGTAGGCTGAGCACAATGTGCTTGGTCAGGCCAGGTGCCCCTTCCCCCACAAGGGAGTAGGTCTCTACACACTGGCCGATCAGGGGCGCGTTGGGACGGTACAGATTGACAACAACTTCTCGCTTTTCTGCGCTGGCAACCATAACGGCGAACTGCTCCTGGCAATGGGAGAAAACTCTCTAGCAAACACCTTAGCAGCCCGCCTGCCCGAACGGAACTTGCCGGAGGGGAACACCCCAGGCCGATCCTGAGAAAGCCAGGCCGGGAAACTTCTCTTCTCCTCAGTCGTCGCCGGGAGACAGACAATCTTTGTTAAATTGTTCCTTGACGGTGCCCGCCTCTCTGGCCTCAAGCTCGGTTGTGGGGGAGCGTCTTGTGGTAATATGCAAGACCATAAAGAACAGTAACTTTTTTAGAGGCTTCCTCTCAGTTTTGCCCTGCCCATCCCCAAGGAGTTCCCATGGCAAGCAGTCCTGAACGTATTGTAATGATCGGTGTTGCCGGAGATTCTGGCTGTGGCAAGTCCACGTTCTTGCGGCGGTTGGGGGACTTGTTTGGCCGGGATCTCATTACCACCATTTGTCTGGACGACTACCACTCCTTGGATCGCTACCAGCGCAAAGAGAAGGGCATCACGGCGCTGGATCCCCGCGCCAACAACTTCGACCTCATGTACGAGCAGGCTAAGGCGCTCAAAAATGGCCAGAGCGTGATGAAGCCCATCTACAACCACGAGACGGGGCTCATTGACCCACCGGAGCGGGTGGATCCCAGCCCCATCATCGTCTTGGAGGGCCTTCACCCCATGTACGACGAGCGGGTGCGGGAGCTGCTGGACTTCAAGGTCTATCTGGATCTGGCGCCGGAGATCAAGATTGCCTGGAAGGTGAAGCGGGATATGGCGGAGCGGGGCCACACCTATGAAGATGTGTTGCGCTCCATCGAGGCCCGCCGCCCCGATTTTGAAGCCTACGTCGATGTGCAGAAGCGCTATGCCGATGTGGTCATCGAGGTGCTGCCCACCAAGCTGCTGCCAGAGGTGGATCCGGAGCACAAAGTGCTGCGGGTGCGCATGATCCAGCGGGAGGGGGTGAAGTATTTTGACCATGTCTATCTCTTCGACGAAGGCTCCACCATTGACTGGATCCCTTGTGGCAAAAAGCTGACCTGCTCCTACCCAGGCATCCGCCTGCACTACGGCCCCTCCACCTACTTCGATCAGCCGGTTTCGGTGTTGGAAATTGACGGCACCTTCGACAAGCTGGAGGAGGTCATCTACATCGAGAACCACCTAAGCAATCTGTCGACCCGCTACTACGGCGAGCTGACGGAATTGCTGCGCAAGCACCCGGAATATCCCGGATCCCGCAATGGCTCTGGACTCATCCAGGTCATCGTGGGCCTGAAGCTGCGGGCCCTCTACGAGAAAATCCAGGCGGAAGCCAAAGAGCTGGCGGTTGCTTCCTAGGGTTTGGCCTCTGGGTGAAGGGGATCCCTCTGCTTGGCTAGGGCAGTTGGGCAAGCAGCAACAGAGGGCGATCCATGCAAGGGTTCCAGTTGGAAATCTGGCCGGAGGGGACAGCCTTTTTCCGACGGGCGGTCGAGATCTGGCAAGAGCAGGCCGCGGCGGCTATCCGTCAACGGGGTCGCTTTACGGTGGCTCTGGCAGGGGGAAACACGCCACGGAAGTTGTATGCCGCTTTAACCCAGACGCCAGGGATCCCTTGGCAGCAAACCTGGCTGTTCTGGGGGGATGAGCGCTACGTTCCCCCGGATCACCCTGAGAGCAATTACGGCATGGTACGGCGGATCCTGCTGGAGACGGTCGGGGTTCCCGCCTCTCAGGTCTTTCCCATGCCCACCCAAGCAGGGGATCCCTTGCGAGATGCGGCGGAGTACGAGGCGACCCTGCAGCAGATTTTCGGCACCGAATGTCCTGCCTTCGACCTGATCTGGCTGGGAGTGGGAGAAGACGGCCACACGGCCTCCTTGTTTCCCGGTACAGCCGCCCTGCAGGTGCAACACCGCTGGGTGACGGTGGGCCAAAAAGGGGAGGAGCCGCGCCTAACTCTCACCTATCCTGTTCTCAACCAGGCCAGGCAGGTGGTGGTTTTGGTAACAGGGGCCAGCAAGGCTGCAATTGTTAAGGAAGCCCTGACAACAGAGGCCCACCTGCCCTGCCAGCGCCTCAATCCCCAAGGGCGGCTGCTGTGGCTGCTGGATACAGCGGCGGCAGCTGAACTGCCCTTGCCCGCCGTGGCGTTGCTTGGCTAGGCTGCCCAGGTCAAGGTTGCCGGCTAAGGATGGCCATTTGACCCAGATCACCGCTGCCTCCCCCTTGTTTCGCATTTCATTGGGGCAGTTGGGTTAAAGCGCTGCCCCATGTCCATCCGCCTCATTGTCGAATCGGTTCTCCAGAGCACCTACCTCAGCCGCCAGCAAGAATCCCAAATCTGCCACCTCCTCCAGGAGCGGCTCTACGACGAATTGGATCTGGAGGCAATTGACCGACTAATCCTCGCTTTGCTGGAAGGGCAAGTCCAGCTTGAGTGAGAGGAAAGCTGCGCCACCTCGCCAAAAATCCTCAGGCCAAGGCTTAGCCCAGCCTCCTGTAGCAGTTTGGTCGCTTGAGCAGCGAGTTCCAGCAGGAGAGCCTTCCAGAGGGCACCCTCAGATGTCTTGGCCCTAGGCGACGCCCC
Organism: Synechococcus sp. H60.1; assembly: GCF_047462335.1. NCBI lineage: Bacteria > Bacillati > Cyanobacteriota > Cyanophyceae > Synechococcales > Synechococcaceae > Synechococcus > Synechococcus sp. H60.1. The sequence continues at coordinate 9,832 of NZ_JANSJA010000060.1, read as the reverse complement.
GGCCAACCGCCGACCTGCAGCTAGCTCTCTACAAGGAGAAGAGCTTGCCCATTGACGCTCCCACTGATCAAAGTCGGGGGATCCTAGAAATCTCCGTGCCGCTGACCCGACACCCAGGCCACAAGCAAGCCCCCAAGCATTGTCAATGCGCCCCTACACACTTGCCCGAGGCAAAGACCTACCTACTTTTTTGACTGCCGTTTGATTTTTTCGCCAATTTCGGCTAACTGTAGCACAAACGAGCGACTGAGACTTGAGACACAACCTGTTGACCGTCCTGGGGCAAGCCTGTGCAAGTTCAAATTCACCATCTCATCGAATATCGCTACAGCCGTCCAGTGCAACTGGAGCCCCACACTGTGCGGTTGCGGCCCCGTTGCAACGGGATCCAAACCCTCTTGGCCTTTGAGCTGCGGGTGGATCCGCCGCCGGCAGGCCAATCGGAGCTGGTGGATCTGGATGGCAACGCGGCAGTTCAGCTCTGGTTTGGGGATCCCACCGAACATCTGCGCATCCAAACCCAGTCCACCGTGGTCACCCTGCGGCGCAACCCCTTTGACTATCTACTCTTCGATTGGGCCACCCACCTTCCCATCAACTATCCCAGCACGCTGGCGGCCCAACTGCAGCCCTATCTGGCAACCCCGGCAGATGCCGGCATCCAAAGCCTGGCCTGGGAGCTCTGGGATCAGGTGCAGGGGGAGACGACGGCCTTTTTGCCGGCGCTCAACCAACGCATCTACTCCGAGTGCCGCCACATCTTGCGGGAGAAGGGGGATCCTTGGCCCGCCGGCTTGACGTGGCAGCGCAAAACCGGCTCCTGCCGTGACCTGACGCTGGTGTTTATGGAGGGCTGTCGGGCAGTAGGTCTGGCGGCACGGTTTGTCAGCGGCTACCAGGTCAGCCCGCCGTTGCAAGAGAACCCCGAACTCCAGGGCACAGCCAGCAAAGAGCCAGCAGAGCGCCACCTGCACGCCTGGGCAGAGGTGTATCTGCCGGGGGCCGGTTGGCGGGGGTTCGATCCCACCCAAGGGCTGGCCGTGGCCGATGGCCACGTGGCTTTGGCGGCCAGTGCCTACCCCCGAGGTGCCGCTCCTATCTACGGCCATTGGCTGGGCAGGGGTGTTCACAGCCACATGAGCTACACTATCCAAATCCAGGCAGGATCTTCTCCTCAAGCCCAGCTCAACTGAGCTCCATCCTGCGTGGGATCCCTTGATAGATCTGCTGTTGCATCTCCTACTTTAGATATCTTGCTTTAGATATCTTGTAGTGAAGTCCCTTTTCCAAACCATGGAAGAGCTCAACACCCTGATCCAGGATTTACAAGCTGCCTTTGGCGACAGCAGCACGCCGGTGCTCTCGTTATACGCCGACATCAACCCTGCCCGTCCCGAAAATGCCCGCCTTGCCTGGGTAGGACGCATCAAGAACGCTATCAAAGAGCTGCCGGAGTTCCGGGAGGGCAAGCGGGATCCTTCTCTCTACGAGCAAATCCTTGCCCTGCTGGAACAGGAGCGCCCTTCCGCCCGCACCTTAGTTCTTTTTGCCAGCCGCAACGCTGATGGCAAGCTAGTGCTGCGTCGAATTGACCTGCAGGTGGAGCTGCCGGTAGTGGATCTGGCCCACGGGCGGGTAGAAGCCCGCTGGGGTGAGCCGTACTTGACCCCTTTGATTTTCGCCTTCGATGAATATGAGCGGGCCGGGGTGTTGCACCTGTCCGGAGCCAGGTGGCACTTCTACGAGCTCTTTCTGGGAGAACTGCGGGAGGATACCGAAATCTTTGCCAACATCGGCGCCGACGAGTGGCAGGAACTCCAGGATCTGGCCGGCCGCATCGAAAATGCCGTTGCCGAGCGTCGGGCCCGCAGCGGCGGCACCTTCGACAAACTCTCCCCCAAGGAGCGGGAGGCGGCCAAGGTCAGCCTCTGGATGCACAAGCTCTACCAGCGCCTGGCCCAGGCCCTCGACAAAGCGGTGGATCGGCTGGGCATTGAGCGGCTGGTGCTCATGGGGGAAGCCTGGCAGGTATCTCACTTTGAGGGCTACCTCAACCGCGGCTTGCGCAACCGCGTCGTCGCCCGGGTGGGGCACCCCGCCAACCTCCACGCACCGACGCCGCAAGACATCCTCGACCGAGTGGTGCCCGTCCTGGAGGCCGCCGAGCGCCAAGGGGAACTGGCCTTGTTAGAGCGGATTCGGGAGCAGCCCGGCGCTTGGGGCTTGGACGCGGTGCTGGACGCCCTCCAACTGGGTCGAGTGGAAATTCTGGTCTTGCCCTGGAGGCTAGAGGCCACCATCTGGCGCTGTCCAGACGGCTCGGTGGGAGGAACCCCAGAGATGGCCCAGCTCCTCTGCCCAGAGCCCCAACCGGTGGCGCTGCGGGATCAGGTCTGGGTGCTGGCCCGCGATTTCGGCGCTAAGCTGGAGTTTGTCCGTGGCGAGGCCGAAGTTCGCCTCCTCGAGGAGTTCCAGGGAGCGGCAGCGCTGCTGCGCTGGTAAACTCGGCCGCCCAAACCGGGTTGAGCAGCTCTCTGGCTGGATCCCAAAGCCGCAGTGTAGGCTAACATAGCCTAGCCCACCTCTGAAAAGTTTTCTGAGGGATCCCGTTGACCCAGTCTATTGATCTTCCCACCAGCGTTGATACGTTTTTGCAGGAGCTGGCTGCGATTCAGCAAGTTGGGCCAAAGCGGATAGCCATCCTGGGCAGTCGCCATGTGCCCATCACCCACCAGTACCTCATCGAGACCCTCAGCTACGCTTTGGCCCTCACTGGCAACCGCATTCTCACTTCCGGGGCCATTGGCACCAACCTGGCTGTGATTCGCGGGGCGATGCGGGCGGATATGAAATCCTTGACGGTGATCTTGCCGCAAAGTTTGGAGCGACAGCCGGCAGAGTCGCGGGCCAGCCTGGAGCAGGTGCTGCATCTGGTGGAGCACCCCGAAAATGACCATCTTCCCCTGGCGGAGGCTAGCCGCCTGTGCAACCTAGAGATCATCAGCAAGTGCCAGCAGTTGATCTGTTTTGCCTTTCACGACAGCGTCACGCTTTTGGAGGCCTGCAGGCACGCCGAGGAGCAACACAAGTTGGTTACACTCTTCTATTTCGACTGACTGGACTGCAGCTCACTGCTCTCAACCTTTTGCCCCGGGGGTAGCAGCAGTGTAGAAAGCCCCGATAGCTCAATATAGACTGCATCGCACTCCCGACGTTTGGCGAATGGAATAGGATAAGGCTTTGTCTTGAGGCAAATCGTTGGGCAGCCATGATGGGATCCCCGGCATGGAACCCGGAAATTTCTGCAGTCTCACCTACCTCATCCTCTAACCCGCGGGGATCCGAAAGGGGTGTCTATTTTCGATTCGATGCCCAAGGGATCCATCTGCATTTGCCCGCCACCCTGGCTTGGGAAGAAGTCTGGGACGATTTGGTGTGGCAATTGCGCAGCCGCAAACCCTACTGGGCAGGAGTGGCCCCCCTGACCCTGTGGTGCCAAGAGCGAGAGCTGGACTTGCCCACCCTACAAACTCTGGCCGTCTTGTTGTCGCAGCATCGGCTGTCCTTGTGGCGCGTCCAAACCGGATCCCGAGGGACGGCGATCGCGGCGGCGACCCTAGGCTATTCGGTGGAACAATCTTCCCCCTTAGAGGTGATTTCCCCTGTCCCCCCGGATACCACCCCCCTCTACCTGCGATCCACAGTGCGGTCGGGAATGTCCGTGCGCCACCGTGGCTCGGTCTTTCTGCTGGGGGATCTCAACCCCGGCGGCGAGATCATTGCCGGCGGTGACATCTGGGTCTGGGGACGTCTGCGCGGCCTAGTGCATGCCGGTGCAGAGGGGGATAGAGGCGCTGTGATCTTAGCTTTGCACTTAGAGCCCACTCAGTTGCGCATTGCCGATCAGGTGGCCCGCCCGCCGGAAGGAGGATCCCCTCCCAACACCCCGGAGGTGGTTTACTTGCAGGAGGGTGTCATCTGCATTGCCAGCCTTCAGGATTTTCTGCGGAGAGGAGTATGAGCCGAGTTATCGTCGTAACCTCTGGGAAGGGGGGAGTGGGGAAAACCACTCTAACGGCCAACCTGGGCACTGCCTTGGCGCGCTTGGGTCGCTCGGTGGTGGTGGTGGATGCCGACTTTGGCCTGCGTAACCTGGATCTGCTGCTGGGGTTGGAAAATCGGGTGGTGTACACGGCTCTAGAGGTAATTGCGGGGGAATGTCGCCTTGAACAAGCGTTGGTGAAGGACAAACGCACCCCCAATCTCTCACTGTTGCCGGCAACCCAAACCCGCAACAAAACGGCGGTCAACCCGGATCAGATGCGGCAGTTGATGGAGAAGCTCGCCAGCAGCCATGACTACGTGTTGATCGACTGCCCGGCGGGGATTGAACAAGGGTTTCGCAATGCCGTTGCCGGAGCGACGGAAGCGCTGTTGGTCACCACACCGGAAGTGTCGGCGGTGCGGGACGCGGATCGGGTGGTGGGCTTGTTGGAGGCAGCAGGGATCTCCTCGACCCAGCTTGTTGTCAACCGCCTGCGCTCGGATATGGTGGCTGCCGGCCAGATGATGTCGGTGGAAGATGTGGTGGAGGTGCTGGCCATCCCCTTGGTGGGTATCATTCCAGAAGACCGGGAGGTGATCGTCTCCACCAACAAAGGGGAACCTCTAGTCCTCTCGGCCAACCCGACTCTGGCCGCTCAGGCCATCCAGCGCATTGCTCGACGACTAGAAGGAGAAACGGTGGAATTTCCCAAGTTGGCTAGCTTGGGCGAGTCTTTCTGGGAAAAGGCCAAGCGGTTTTTAAACCAAAAGGTGTTTTAGATGGCTCCTTTGCCTGACTTGGATTGGTATAGCCGCCTTCCCCCCTCCACATTCGCGTTCACAACTAAGTCAAGCCACCCCTGAAGCTCATGCTCCTCGATTTTTTGGATCAGCTTTTTTCCCGCCACTCTGGCAGCAGCCGCGAGCAAGCCAAGCAGCGCCTGAAACTGATCTTGGCCCACGACCGCGCCGACCTCACCCCGGCAGCCTTGGAAGCGATGCGCCTGGAGATCTTAGAGGTGGTATCTCGCTATGTGGAGCTGGATGCGGAGGGGATGCAGTTTCACTTGGCGGCAGAAGGGGGGACGACGGCTCTGATCGCCAACCTCCCCATTCGTCGCGTTAAGCCCCTGGCGGAGGCCGGCCTTTATTCCTGTGAAGGGGAGAACCCACAACAGGATCCCGGAGCTGCCCCATCCGAGGGAGGCCATTTGAGCTCGCCTTCCCTCTGAGCTACCCTAGACTCAGGAAGCAGTAATTCAAGGTGTTGCATAGAGTGTTACACTCGCCTGGGCTGCGTCCGTTCGCCAAGATGCTCTCTCTTGACTCCCACCTATGTCTGTCCCGGCCCGGAGTGCCTTGCAGTTGTTTACAGCCTGTTCATGTCAACTGTCTGTGACCCCAATGCTGACCAAGACAAAGCCGCCGGGACGGAGTTCGCGCTAAGGGAGGTTGAGCCTCGGCATGGAAAACTCCTTTGAGCTGACGATCCTGTTTACGCTGGCCTTGGTGGCCGGGATCGCGGCTCAAGTCCTAGCCAATTTTGTCAAAGTGCCCAGCATTGTTTTCCTGCTCCTGTTTGGGGTGCTGCTGGGCCCGGATGGCCTGAGCTGGGTTCACCCCCAGGTTATGGGATCCGGTCTGGAGGCGCTGGTGTCGCTGGCAGTGGCCCTGATCCTATTTGAGGGGGGGCTGAACCTGCGGCTGCAACGCCTCAACCAAGTCTCCGATAGCTTGCGCAATTTGGTGTTGCTGGGATCCCTGCTGACCTTGGGAGGAGGGGCACTGGCGGCCCACTATTTGGGGGAGTTTCCCTGGCCCCTGGCCTTTTTGTTCGGATCCCTGGTGGTGGTGACGGGGCCGACGGTGATTAACCCTATCCTGAAGCGGGTACGGGTCGATTCCGCCGTCAGCACTCTGCTGGAAGGGGAAGGGGTGCTCATCGATCCGCTGGGGGCCATCTTGGCGGTGGTGGTGCTGCAGGTGGTGCTTTCTGGCCACCCCAGCTTCCTCATGGCCTTGGAGCAGTTGTCCAGCCGCTTGGCCATTGGGTCGGCGGTGGGGGCGCTGGGGGGCTGGCTGATGGGATCCTTTTTGCTCTGGTCGCGGCAGTTTTTGACGGAGGAGTTGCGCAACTCGGTGGTGCTGGCGGGGGCGCTGGGGGTGTTTACCCTGGCCCAGTCGCTGCGCTCAGAAGCGGGGCTGATGGCGGTAGTGATGGCGGGCCTGGTGGTGCGGCAGAAGGCGGCCATTGCCGAGCGGAGCGTGCGCCAATTCCATGGCCAGTTGGTGGTGATGGCCATCTCAGTGTTGTTTATCTTGCTCACGTCCACCCTCTCTCTAAAGGCGGTATTTGCTTTGGGCTGGGGAGCGCTGGCCACGGTGCTCTGCCTGATGCTGGTGGTTCGCCCCCTGAGTGTGTGGCTGTGTACCTGGGGCAGTGACCTCAACTGGCGGCAAAAGTTGTTTGTGGCCTGGCTGGCTCCCCGCGGTATTGTGGCGGCATCGGTGGCCTCTCTGTTTGCCATTTTGCTCACCGAGCGAGGCATTACTGGGGGGGATGCCCTCAAGGCGCTGGTGTTTTTGACCATCTCGGTCACGGTGACGGTGCAGGGGCTGACCGCCGCCTGGGTGGCCCGTTGGCTGGGCTTGGATCAGGGCAGTTCTACGGTGATCGTCGGCAACCATCCCCTCGTCAGCCAGTTGGCCCAGTTGATGAGCTCCCTCAACCAGGCGGTGGAGGTGCTGCCGCTGCCGTCGGGATCCCGTCTGCGCGAGCCTGCTGGCCTAGCCCAGCTCAACGGCCACAAGGTCGCCTATGCCCTGGGGGATCCCTCTGGGAGTAATGGAGCCGGTGGAGCTGAAGAGGAAGTTGGCCGGCTGCTGCCGGGATCCCTGCAGGAAGTGGTGCTAAGCGAGTCGGCCCTGTTGAAGGCCGATATTGACCACGCGGAGACGCTGCTGATCCTAACGCTGGATCCGCAGATGAACTGGGCGATTGCCGAGCTGATGGTGAAACTCTCGGTTTCTGCTGCCATCTGGACGGTGTTGCTGCCGGAGATGCCCATCTCAGAAGGGATCCGCGCCCTGCCAATCCCCTTTTCCCAACTGCAGCGCTGGGCCGGCTACCTAGAAGCTAAGCGAGCGGAGCTGCGCTCGATTACCCTGCCCACCTTGGCGGATCTGGGCTTGAAGCCCCCCCAATCGGCGGTGGCCTCGGCCCAGGAGTCGAGCTGGGCAGCGCGTTCAACGCTGCTCAACCCCTTCTCGGCTCAGATGGGGCTGGAGGATCCCGCTCTGGAGCGGCTGCGGGATCAGTTTGCCTACCGCATTAAGGCGGATCTGTGCCTGCCTTTGCTGCTGGTGCGCCCGCAGCGTCTGGGAGGCTGGTTTGGAGAGAAGGGTAAGTCGTCCCAGGTTGGTCGGCTGTTCTACTTGCCGGAGCCAGGCATCTGGCGACGTGGGGATTGCATTTACTACCTAGAGCGGCTTGCCAGCCCTGTAGAGGCCGCTGCTCCCTCTGCCAGAGAGTCGGATCCCTCAGAATGGGATCTGCCCTCAGCGGAGTTACTGCCTCAGTATGTTGAGGGCATTAAGCTCCACTTTGATCTCTAGGAAGGTCGGGGCAGCCAGCGGCCACTGGGGATGAGGGGGCACCCCTGCACCTGCTCAGGCCGGCCCAGGTAAACCCAGGCCGAAGTGCCACTCTCCAGTTGCACCCACTGCCGTCTGTACAGCCGCGGGTGATCCTCCAGCTCGTCTAGGCGGGGCAACAGGCTCAGGGGAATGCGGTAGCGCTCGCCGTAGAGCCGGTTGCGGCCAGGAACGGCCATCGGGTAGGGGCCGAGATCGTAGAGATCGATGTGGTTGAGGCTGTCGGTTCCCAAAAACTCTGCTCCTTGCAGCAGACTGTGGTACTGGCCGCCCCGCAGCAGGGATCCGTAGACAAAAACCACGGTCGTTGGTTCCATTGTCCTCTGGGACAGGGAGAATTAGGGGGATTGGGCCAATTTTTGGCCAAGGCGGGGCTCTGAGCCGGCCAGCAGGCGTTCGATGTTGCGCCGATGGGCAGCAATGACATAAACCCCCCCTACCAGGGCAAACAACCCATAGGGCAGAGGCTGGCCCAGAGCCCACATTAGCAGCGGCGCCGCCACCGCCGCCAGCAGCGAGCTGAAGGAGACAATGCGGGTAAGGGCGATCCCCAGCAGCCAGACGCCAAAGGTAGCCAGGGCCACCGGCCAAGCCATGGCCAAGAGGATCCCCAGGCTGGTGGCCACTGACTTGCCCCCCCTAAAGCCCAGCCAGCAGGAGCGGCTGTGGCCAACCACTGCCCCCAGGGCCGCTACGACCACCCACCACGGGGATCCCAAAGCCGATCCCAGCGCCACCGCTGCTGCCCCCTTGGCGGCATCCACCAGCAGCACCAGCAGCGCCGGCCCCTTGCCCAGCGTCCGCAACACGTTGGTTGCCCCCGTCGAGCCGGAGCCCGCTTGGCGGAGGTCGATCCCGCCCCACCAACGTCCCACCCAGTAGCCGGTGGGGATGGATCCCAGCAAGTAGCCTCCAAGGGCCGCGAGGAAAGCCAAAAGCCAGGCAGGCATAGGCAGGTCTTGAACGCTCTTTCTCACTTTGCCACAGGGCTTGGGTTACAACTGCTGTCGAATCCGGCCAGGTTGACCTCCCAAGCAAGGCGCGGTTGCACAAAGTGCAAAAGCTGGTGACGAATCTGCTCCAATTGCCAGATGGCCTGGCGGGATCCCTGCACCCAGAAATGCTGCTGCAGATAGTCAATCAGCCACAGTTGCGCCGGCAAGTCGAGAGCGGCCACCGCCCTGGCCAGTTCCAGGGCCTGCCGCAGCGAGGGGGGCCAGCGTCTAAGGTCTTGCAGCAGCGACGGCGGGATCCTTTGCAGGTGCTGGTGGGCCTCCAGCGCCCGTCCGGGGCTGCCTTGGGCCAGGGCAATCAGCTCAGAGCGAGGGATCCCGGGCAGCTCCGGGCAGTTCAAACTAACCAACACCCGCTCTACCTCTGCCGGGCTGAGGCGGCGGAAAGGCACCATCTGGCAGCGGGACAACAGCGTCGGCAGCAGGGAGGCCGCCTGGGGGGCGATGAGAACGATGTGGGCCGGCCCGGGCTCCTCCAGGGTTTTCAGGAGGGCATTGGCCGCACTTTCTGCCAGGGTTTCCGCCCCCTCCAGCACCACCAGCGAACGGCGGGCGCGCATTGGCTTACGGGCACAGAAGCGGGCCACTCCCTGCACCTGTTCCAGGCGAATTTGCGGCGGGGAGCGCCGCTGCAGAGTTTGCGCCTCCGGGGCCTCCGCTGCTATCAGGCGGCCCTGGTGGAGATAGGTAGGGCTGACCCAGTGGAGGTCGGGATGGGTGCCCGCTAGCAGCCAACGGCAGTTGGAGCACTGGCCGCAAGGGATCCCCGAGCTGGCCTCGCAGAAGAGGGCCCGGGCAAACCAGCGGGCCATCAGCCCTCGCCCCACCCCCTCTGGCCCCAAGAAACAGTAGCTGGAGGTCACCCGCCCCTTTTCCAGAGCAGCCACCAGCAGCCGCGCCGCCAGCTCCTGCCCGACGATGTGCCGGGGGGGCAGAACCTTTACCCCCTCAACCTGGGGCTGGGGCATTGGCAGAATTGCTCACTTCTTGGCAAAGGTCGGCAAGAGAGCCCTGGAGCCGCTGCTTCCTCAATACGCAAAGCTTCATCTCTGCTCCTGCCGTTAGGCCGTGGGATCCAGTCGCATTAAGACTTGGCCAAATTCCACCGGCTGGCCGTTGCT
>NZ_JANSJA010000059.1:0-16412 GCF_047462335.1 Synechococcus sp. H60.1 | reverse complement strand
TACTTTTTTTACAGGGGCTGCAAGGCTAATCTCCGCTGAGGTTAGATTTGCAACAATCATCGCGGGATGATGGTAAGCAATCCAAAACAAGCTAAAAAAAAGATCCCTTGAGGCTGAGGGATCCGTTACGCTTGTTTGCATCTATTGTTTTGTTTGCTCAAGTTAGCGATCCACTTGCAGCGAAAAAGCCGACGCCCTCGACGTGTCGGGCGAAGGGATCAACGAGCTGGTGATCTCGTAACGATCTCGGCCGTCGTGCCTACTCTTCTTCTGTCTCGAAGTCCTCGTCGTACCCATCGCCGATCAAATCGTCGATATCGTCGATGTCTTCTTCGAGGACAATGTCAGGGACTTCGATGGGCTGCTCGATCAACCGGCCTTCCTGGCGCAACCAGTCGAGGATGGAAATGCTACCGGGTAAGGGCAGCACTACTGGAGGCTGATCGCGAGGTTCTTCCCGCAGAGAAGGGTTGTGGTACATGCTGTCCGGAAGAAGTGCAGCTATGAAGAGGGTGTGGTTAAGCTCCGGGTCGATGGCCTCGATAGGGGGCCGCTTATCGACTGCTTTTTAGCTTAGCTTATCCCTGCCAAGCCTGCAAAAAGCGGTGTAGCACCCGCTCCAGCTCGACGGCCCGCGCCGCCTTAAACAGCAGTCGATCCCCTGCCCGCACCTGCTGCTGCAAACCCTCCACCAGGGCAGAAGCTTCCTCAAAGCGTTCAACCTCGGCGGCTGGCTTTTCGTCAACCAGTGGCTGCATCTCCCTATCGGGATCCAAAAGCCAGACCCGCTCCAGTCCCAAGGAGGCAGCCGCCCGACCCACCTCTGCGTAGAGCTGTGGGGCATGCTCCCCCAGTTCCCGCATTGGGCCGAGGATGGCCCAGCGCCGTTTTCCCGCAGTTTGAGCCAGCAGGTGCAAAGCCGCGATCATCGCTTCCGGCGAGGCGTTGTAGGTCTCATCCCAAATCTCCACGTCCCCAGCCAGCTTGAGATGGCGATTGCGCCCCTGCAGAGGCAGCGGTAGGTCAAGGGGCTCTTGCAGGCGCTCCCAATTCAGCTCCAAGCTGCGCACAGCCGCCAGCACCCCCATCCAGTTGAGGGCGTGGTGCCTTCCGGGCAGGGGCACCGGCAAGGTCAGGCCCTCCACGGTTACGGTTTGGGCTTGTGGATCCCATGCTCCTCGCAAGTCCCCTTGGGCGAGGCCATAGGTGAGGGTTTGTCCCGACCACAGGCTGGCGGCAGTGGCCAACAGCAAGGGATCCTCACCATTGAGTACAGCCACCCCCTGCCCCAACTCCTGCAGCAGCTCACACTTGGCAGCAGCAATGGCCTCGCGGGATCCCAGCCTGCCGATGTGGGCGGTGCCGATGTGAGTAATCAAGGCATGGGTGGGGCGAGCCATCTGCGCAAGGCGGCGAATCTCGCCAGGGCCGCGCATGGCCATCTCCAGAACGGCAAACTGGTGTTCTGGTTGCAGCCGCAGCAGCGTTTGCGCCACCCCAATGTCGTTGTTGTGGTTGGCCTCGCTTTTGAGAACACTGCCGTAGCGCAAAAGAGCAGCCGCCAGCATTTCCTTGGTGGTGGTTTTGCCTGCTGAGCCGGTGATGGCCACTACCGGGATGGAAAATTGCTCCCGCCAGGCTCTGGCAAGGCGCTGATAGGCAGTCAAGGTATCGGGAACCTGGAAGTGGGGCCCCTCCACTGGCCGCTGGCTGATGACAGCAACGGCCCCCTTGCTCAGGGCTTGCGGAATAAAATCGTGCCCGTCGAAGCGTTCTCCCCGCAGCGCCACAAAAACGGATCCCGGCTGCAACTGGCGGCTGTCGGTGCAAAGGGCCTGAACCGGCAACCCCAATAGGTGGGGATCTCCCTGCAAAGGGGCTTGCAGCAGGTCGGCCACAGTTTGCAAGGTCAGCATGGAGCAGCAGGCGGAGACAGGCTATCGCGTAGGATACCAACAAAAGCCCAATCCAGCGCCAGGCACCGACCCAGCCCTTGCCATCCAGGGCTCAAAAGTTGCTTATGCCCGATTGCACCTGGTTGGATCCCCTTGTCCGGCACTTCCATCTGGGGGATCCGGAGCCACCCGCAGCCATTCAAGGGGGGCCTATTCATCAACAAACTTGGAAGCTCAACACGCGCAGGGATCCTTGTATCGTCGGGCGCCTCCATCCCCACTTTGATCCTGCTGTCACCGAAGATGACCAGGCCGCTGGCCAGTGGCTGAGACGACAAGGCTTCCCCGTTTCTCAATTTCGCCGGGCCTGCGATGGATCCCTGCCCTAGGCCTAGGGGGAAGGAAGGCGCACCTGGATGGTACTGCACGTCAGCGAAGCTGCTGCTACTCTGGATGGGGAGGTAGGGTATGCAACCTCTTTAACAGCTCTTCTCAAGAAGGGTTCTCCCGCTAGCATTGCGGAAGAAAGCTTGGGGTGTGAGGCAAAACTGAGGTGAAGACAGCCGGTAAGGGGATCCCAGCGGCGCGGCAGCAACTCAGCCACAAACGAGCTCTGGGGCTGGCGCTCCTGTCACTGCTGAGCTTTGTGGCCGGGATGGGGTTCGCTGCCCTCTCCCAGCCGGAAGGGGGATCTCCCGTTGCCCCCCTAGAGCCGGAAGTGCCCCGTTTTACGGCCCACGGCTGGCCGCTGCTGGATCCTCTGCCGCCGCCGGACGAGATCTGGGAGTGCGAGCTGGTGGTGGTGGGCGGATCCCTGGGAGGCGTGGCGGCTGCAGGCCAAGCCATGCGGGGGGGTGTGCAAACCTGCCTCATCGAGCTCACCCCCTGGCTAGGGGGGCAGATCACCTCGCAGGGGGTATCGGCCCTCGACGAGTCCCTTCCCATGCGGCAGCGGGGCAATTTTTCCCGCCACTGGCTGGAGTTTAAGGCCCTGATCGAAAGTCAGCCGCTGCATCTGCCCGCCTGGACAGGGATCCCGCCGGGAACCCGCGTGACCAAGATCAACAGTTGCTGGGTAGGGGGGCTGTGTTTTCCGCCCCAGGCGGGTCTGCAGGCGGTGGAAACCTGGCTGCGGCAGGCGGCTCAGTCTGCTCCCCAGAGTCGCTGGGCCACCCAGACCGCTTTTAAGGGGGCCACCTTCAGCGCCGACGGCTCCCGCATCGAGAGCCTCTACGCCGTGCAGCGGCAGCCGCGGGATCCCAATTTTGTGCCGCCAGGGCGGCTGTGGCGGGAATTGGTGAGCTGGTATAGCTGGCAGGAGACGGAAGTGTTTGCCAAGCGGGTGCTGCGGCTGCAGGCGCCACCGGGCCGCCACCTGTTTGTTATCGACGCCACCGACACCGGCGAGCTGGTGGGCTGGGCGGGGATCCCCTACCGGCTGGGCTCAGAAGGGCGAGATCTGACGGGGGAGCCCAATGCCGCCCCGGCCAGCAACCCGGAGTGTACCCAGGCCTTTACCTTTCCCTTCGTGCTGGCCATCCACGACGATGGCGGGCGCTCCCGCGCCGAGCTGGCCCAGTTGCAGCCAGGCTACTCCCGCGCCGAGCACCGCCGCCAGTTCGACCTGGAGGGGTTTCCCACCTTCAGCGGCCAGAGCTTTTTTAACTACCGCCGCATCGTCAGCAAAGGCCGCACAGATCCCTTTTACGGCACCCCGGTTCCCGGGGATCTAACCCTGGTGAACTGGAACCGCGGCAACGACTGGGGGATCATGAACCCGCCCCTAATCCTGACAGAAGAGCGGCTGGTGGCCTCAGGGCAGCGCCACAACTGGCTGGGGGGGCTGGACGTCTCCGCCCTCAAAGATGGAGAAAACCACGCCCTGCTCTTTGCCGAGTGGCTGATGGAAACTCAGTCCCGCGCCGGCTATCCCCTCTCGTTGGTGTTTGCCGAGGACTCTTTGCTGGGCACCCGCTCCGGCCTCAGCCTCTACCCCTACATCCGGGAGGGGCGGCGCATCCTGGGGCGAGCTGCCTACGGCCAGGCGGAATTCCAGATGCTGGAGCAAGACATCCGCGTCGGCACCAGCGGGGGACGGGACTTTAGCCCCACCGCTGTAGGGGTGACTCACTACGCCATCGACATGCACGGCTGTCGCTACCGCAACTGGGAGCCTTCCCTGTCGGCCAGCTCGGCGCCCGTCAACGAGTTTTCCGTCCGCCCCATCGTCATCCCCCTAGAGGCCCTGATCCCCCAGAAAGTGGATAACCTGCTCATCGGCGGCAAAGGGATCGCCGTCAGCCACATCGTCAACGCCGCCACCCGCACCCATTACGGCGAGTGGACCATCGGCTCAGCAGCGGGGCTCATCGTAGCCTGGTTGCACAGCCAGGATCCCGGTTTGATCCCGGCCCAGATTGTGCCGCAGGGCAAGATGGCCGACTTGCAGCGCTACCTGGTTGCCCACGGACAGCGGCTGCACTGGTAGGCAGTTGCCGCCGCCCTACCCCTCTGCGCCGGAAGGCAGCGCCTCGGGATCCCCTTTTCCGCCATAGCGCCGCTGCCGCCACCACACCAGCAGAGGGCTGGCGATGAAGATGCTGGAATAGACCCCCAAGCTAAAGCCAATGAGCAAAGCAATGGCAAACCCCTTCAGGGTGGCTCCCCCAAAAATGGCAATGGCCACCAGGGGCAGCATCGTTGTCAGGGTGGTGTTCAAAGAGCGGGCAAAAGTCTGGTTTAGAGATAGGTTCACCACCTCGGCAAAGCTGACCTTGCGGCTGACCAGACGCAGATTTTCCCGGATGCGGTCGTAGATAACCACCGTGTCGTTGACGGAAAAACCAATGATGGTTAGCAGCGCCACCACAAACAGGCTGTCCACCTCCATGCCCACCGTTAGGCCCAAAAGGGCAAACAGACCTGTTGTCAGCACCACATCGTGCAGCAAGGCCACAATGGCAAACACCGCGTAATCCCACTGGAAGCGCAGGGCCAGATACACCACAATGAGCCCAAAAGAGATGAGCACAGCCACGAGGCCGGAACGCAAGAGCAAGCGCCCCACCGTCGGGCCTACCGTCTCCACTAGGTTGCGCTCAAAAGGGCCTACCTGTTGCCGCAGCGTCTCCTCTACCGCTAGGCGCTCCTGCTCAGTCAAAGGGGGCATGCGGATCAAGGCTTCCTGACTGGTCTGGGTGTCCAGTTGGATGATGCTGCTGCCCAGGTTGTGTTCCTGCAGCGCCCGCCGCAGCTCTTCGGTGGTGACAGGCCGCTCAAAACGCAGATCCAGCAAGGTGCCGCCGGCAAAATCCAGCCCCAGCCGCAGCGGTGTCCCTAGAGAGGCCAGAGAAAAGGCCATGCTGACCAGCCCCACCAGCAACACCGCCAGGGAAAGGGTAAACCAAAGCTTGCTGCGCCCGACGATGTCGAAGCGGTAGTCAAGCAACCGCCGGGATCCCACCGCCGGATCGGGGGGGGATAACTCTTGCGCCGTCATGATTGAGCCGCCTCCATGCGAACGCCGTAAAACTCAGGTTTGCGCAGGGCAGGGATCCCCATTGCCGCCAGCAGCAGGGTGCGGGTGCAGGTGATGGCCGTGAAAAAGCTTACCAGAATGCCAATGGCCAAGGTGACGGCAAAGCCTTTCACCAGCCCCATCCCCAGCCAGAAAAGTACGCCACAGACCAAAAGGGTGGTGACGTTGCTGTCGAGGATGCTGCTGAAGGCGCGATTAAACCCTTCCGAGATGGACTTATAGATGGACTTGCCCGCCCGCAGCTCCTCCTTGATGCGCTCGAAGATCAGCACGTTGGCATCCACCGCCATGCCGATGCTGAGGATAAAGCCGGCGATCCCTGGCAGGGTCATGGTCACCCCCAGCAGTTGGAACAGAGCAAACGTACAGAGGGCGTAGATGAGAAGAGCGAGGTCGGCAATGAGCCCCGGCAGGCGGTAGTAGGCCACCATAAAGACAAAAACCAGCACCAGGCCGCCAATGCCGGCATAGAGGCTGCGGCGCACGCTCTCTTCCCCCAACGTGGCCCCGACGGTGCGGTTTTCAATGACGCGAATGGGAACCGGCAGCGCCCCCGCCTTGAGCTTCACCGCCAGATCGGTGGCGGTTTCCACCGTGAAATTGCCCGTGATCACCGCCGTTCCGCCGGTAATGCCGGTGCGAGCAAACTCCGGCCCCACGATGGGGGCGCTGATCAGCACGTCGTCGAGAAAAATGCCAAGCGGACGCCCTGTTCCGGCCAACTCTCGGGTGAGCTGAGTAAACTTTTCTGCCCCTTCTGGCTTGAACTCCAACAGCACTTCCCAGCTCTGGGATCCGCGACGAGGGGCTTGGGGATAGGCGTTGCGCAGCAGATCCCCTGTCAGGCCGACCCGTTCAAACAGGGCGTCGGGATCCTCCCCCGCCGTTATCTCCCCCCGCTCGTTGCGGGGCAGGGCGCTGACCGGCACCAAGCCCTTGCGAAACTCCAACTGGGCCGTATCGCCCAAAAGAGCAATGGCCCGATCCGGATCCGCCACCCCCGGCAGTTGTACGAACAGGCGGTCTTGGCCGCTGATCTGCACCAGAGGCTCGGCCACCCCCAGGCCGTTGATCCGCTGCTGGATCACCGCCTCCACCCCCTGCATCACCTCAGAGGTGATCTCGGGTACCTCTTCCGTAGGCAAAGCCTGCAGGGTGAGCTGCGTCCCTCCTTTGAGGTCAAGGCCAAGGCGAACTTCGCGGCTAAAGCCCAGATAGACGAGGGCAGCCACCACTGCCAAGATAAAGATCAGCCCTCGCAGAAAAGCGAGGCGACTGAGCCACAAAGCTGGAGATCTGGCCATACTGCTGAAAAAGTGAGGAATACGGGCGCACTCGATCCGAGGCCCTCAGGATTTCGGCACTTTTTGATCCTATCGCACACGGGATCCCCCACCTGACCCGTTGGAAAACGGCAGCGGCAGGAGCATCCAAGTAGGGTTTCTGGGAATCCGCTGCAGAGGCAACCGCGAGCTTCTCAGAAGATGGGCGCTCGGCTGCCGAGCCAAGCAACGAGAAGATAAAGTTGAAAGCCGCTAAACAAGCGCTGTCCCCTCTTGGTTTGTGCTAGCCCTAGGGCTAGGCTATTGCCATCTCAGGGCAGCAGGCAACATCTGGTGCATTTGGCTCTACCCCGACATCGGCGAGTTAAGGGAGGGAAAGTTGAGGTGAATTGGAGACGGACTTACTATCTCCCTGGGTTGCTCTCGGCTCTAGCTCTAGGGGGATCCCCCGCCTGGGCCGGAGAGTATTTCACCGAGGAAGTGACCAGCCCTAGCCTGGAGATCATTCACGGCTGGCGGCAGGAAGTGTACGGCATTAACGTCACCATCACCAACACCAGCCTGGGATCTTTTCGGGTGCCGCTGGAAATCGATATGGAGGATCGAGCTAGCTGTGAGCGGGCCGACTTGGTGCTGACGAACAATCGCATTATGCCGATGGGATCCTTTCAAGACTGCATTCTCAACATCTTTCCCTACCTGGATAAATTCATCAACCAAGAGGTCGCCAGCATTCGGGTCACCCTCAAAGGGCCGGCCCCCCTCCTGGAAATTCCCCTGGAAGAGTCGGATCGGCTGATCTTGGCCCAGGTGGCTAACCAATCGCGGGAGGCCTTTGTCTTCTTTCAGCAGGAGTTGGCCCGCGTTTTGGAGCTCTTGAAGCAGTCGGATCCCGGCCAGACCAAGACGGCCCCAGCAACAGCCAGCCCAACACCGACTGCTGCCGCCGAATCTGCGCCCAACCCGGGAGATTTCGTAATCGTGGGATCCATTCGAGAAGAACGGGTAGGTGCAGGCAGCCGCCTGAGCGTGGAGGCGATCAACCGCAGCACCCGCACCGTCCTCAACGCTCGTGCTCGCTTCACGTTCTACCAGGGAGAGGAGGTGGTGGAGACGCGGGTGGCCGCGTTTGAGCCCAGCGACGTGCCACCGGGACAACGGGCCTCTGCTAGTGTTCTGAAAACCGATGGCAATTGGAATCGGGTCACCGTCACCTTCCAGTGGCAGTAGGGATCCCTAGGGTGCCAGGGCGTTCCCTCGCAGCAGGCTGCCCAGAGTCTTGACAGTGATCTTGAACTGCACCCAAGGGCTCATGGGCACCACCGTCTTGTAGAGGTAGCTATCAAAGGTCATTCGCTGCACATCTCGGTCAGCGCACATCTCCACAAAGGCCTCGCGGGTGGCGTTGGAACGGTAGAACACCCGTTGTAAAATGTCCAAAACCTTGTAGGTTAGACCGTATTGGCGATCCCAACGCTTGAGGTACAGCTTGAGATCCTCCTCACTGGGGATGCGCTTCCCGCCATTGGAGGTCTCGACGATGGTCTCGGCGCACATGCGGCCCGACTTGGCGGCAAAATAGATTCCCTCGCCGCTGGACTTGGTTACATAGCCTGCCGCATCTCCTACCAAAGCCGCCCGACCCACCACACGGCGCGGACGCGGATGCTCTGGGATCGGATGGGCCTCCACCTTGATCACCTGGCCCCCCCGAATCCGCTCGGCAGCGCGGGCGCGGATCCCGGCCTGCAACTTTTGGATCTGGGCTTGGTTGACCTTCATGGTGCCGGTGCCCACTGCCACGTGGTCGCACTTGGGGAACACCCAGGCATAGAAGTCTGGAGAAACATCGTCCCCCACATACATCTCTGCCCGCTCCTCGTAGTAGGCCATTTTGTCGTCGGGGAGCCGAATCCGCTCCTGAAAGGCCAGCGCATAGTTGTAGTCGCCGGCACCGATGGCTTCTGCCACCTTGGAGTGAAAGCCATCTGCCCCAATCACCAGATCCACCGCCAGCGAACGGGGTACTCCCCGATTTGAGCCGTCCGAAAAGTCGCTGTAGTGCAGGATGTAGGGATCCCGACCATTTTGCGGGATTTCCAGATGCATCACCTTGCCGTGGATGAGCTCCGCCCCTTTTTGGCGGGCGCGGTTGCGTAAGAAGGCATCCAGGATCTCGCGGCGGCACATGCCGATATACTCATTTTCCTTTTCGAGGGCGATATCCACCTCGTAGTTGGAAGGGGAGATCATCTTCATCTTGCGCACTTTGCGGTCGATGATCTCCTCAGGGAGGTCGAACTCCGAGACCATACAGAGGGGAATGGCGCCCCCGCAGGGCTTGGCGTTGTCTAGCTTCCGCTCAAACAAAAAGGTCTCGATTCCGGCTTGGGCTAGAACTTCGGCGGCAGAGGCTCCGGCTGGGCCACCCCCAACAACAGCAACTCTCAGGCTCAAGGCGCTCTCCTCGCTGCAAATGCATCGGCTCGTCAGACAGCAGGCATCCTACCACAGCTCCCCAAAAGCGTTGCCAACCTTGACGAAGTATTGCAGTTCGGCTGGGCTCAAGGGCACGTGCTTCAGCGCTGAGAAAGGGAGCCGCCCGGCCTCAACGCTAGAGGTTGTGACGTTCTCCTCAGCCTGGATTTCAGAGTGGTTCTATCTGGGCCACTTCCACCCGGTTCTCTGGCCCTAGGCTAACGCGGAACTGTTTGGCACCTGTCGGCAAGGGATCCGGCGCCACCTCCGGCAGGTTGGCAAGAGGAGTTTCGGCGCGGCGTTCCCGGGCCAGCTCATTCTCCGGCTCGGCAGCCAACAGGGATCCCGTCTCGTCCACGCTTACCCGATAGACCAGGCTCTCTTGCAAATCGGAGGAAGACTGCCATTGCTCTGCCAGGGTGTCTCGCAGACGGAGAAGGGGATCTTCAGCCAAAGGGGGAGGGGATCCCACCGTTTTGCCGGGTTGCTCCGGCACGGTGAGCTGCTCCTGCACCGAGTTGGAGGCAGTAGGATCCCTGTCCTCCGGGGTGCGGCTGGCCCAGAGGCCAACTCCGGCCACCAGGGCGATCCCTCCCACCAGCAGCGCTGCGATCCCGGCAGGCTGTCGATACCAAGCTTGCGTCACCGGAGTTGCCAAACTGTCCAGTTGGGGCAAGTCATCGGCCACCTGAGAGAGGTTCTCTAGCAGGTCGTACAACTGGGTCATCGACAAATCCACCTGGGCAATCTGATTCTCCCCTTGGCGCACCGTGAGGCGATGAAAAATGAAATCGAGCGGACGGATGGCCACAGTGCCACTGAAGGTTCCCTTGGGGGCTCCACAGAGCTGGGATCCAACGTAGCGGTCGATCACGGTAATCAAATCCTTGAGCCAAGTGCTGTCTCCCTGCAGCGTTTTGGTGGTCTCCCCCTGGCGAATTTCCAACTGACACACAAAGTTGTGCTGAATCGCTCGCGGTGGCAGCGCCGAAGAGGTGCCTGCAGATTCGGGTGGGCTGGGCGCCTCTCCCCGCACTGTGAGCGTCGAGGTCGGTTGTTGATAGGTGTAGCTGAGGGTAACGCCGGGCATAACAACTCGCAGGCAAACAACACAGGCAAGAATCTCAAGGGCGATGAGACAAGACCGTCTCAAGGAGAGGGCAAAGCATCCGATCCGGAGCTATGGGCTACCTCCCCTTCTTCGTCGCTGCTGGCGGGCAGATCCATCTCAGGGCGGTTGAGCAGAGCTTTCCACAGGCGTTGTGCCCCTCTCGGGCTGCTGTAAAACATCAGCTCGATCAAGATGCGCAGGGCCAGCTCAGCAAGGCTGTTCTCGTCGCGCACATCCCCATCCACCATGCGGCTGCGGTAGTGGGAGATAAACTCATCCAGGTAATCGCCCACCAGTGGCTGATGGAAAGGGCTGAGCTCTTGCTCGACAGCGGTTTCCAGTTGCTCTAAGGTGCTGCGGATGCGGGCCTGTCGCTGGGCCGCCAGGTGAGCAATCACCATCACTAGGGCGCGCGCCTCTTCGATATCGACTTCTTTTCGCCCGCCGCTGCTGCGGCGCAGAGGGTTGGCATTGCGCAGCCGCCAGAGAATGACCCGATCGCCGATCTGCTTTTCCAAGTTCAGAGCCTTGGCTGCTGCCAGAACTGCCTCGGAACTCTCCCCACTTAAAGACTCCAGCCCCAGCAACAACAAATCCAACTGGGCTTTGATGGTTGCGGTAGCTGTGGTGAGGCCGGCGGGCTGAGGGTCTAACTGAGTCTGCTTAGGTTCCACCGTCACGCTGTCAATGGGAGCTTTTGGCTTTGGTAGGACTCTATGATCTCTTGTCTGGGGCAAACCTGCAACCTGATTCCCCTGCGCTTGAGGGAAAAAGGCTCTTGGCTCATGGCTCTGGTGGCTTAAGGCATTTGCGGCTGGGGGATCCCACAGGTCAAGCCCAAATCACTGTCCCTCTCCCCTCACCCCATTGCCTCTTTTGCCCCGCACCCCCCGCTTCTTGCTTTGGGAATTGCTGCCCTTGAGGGAAAGCCATGGGAAAAGATACGATTGGTAAGGGTAACCTCTTCTACAAGCTTACGACGCGCAACAAAGGATTTTCTCCGGCCCGGCTTGACTTCTCTGGGCTTGCCTGGAGCTTCGGGGCCACTGCTTTTGACTATATCAGCCACGTTGCGCCTACCTGCGCACGGTTATGAATGCTTTCGCCGCCCAATCCAGCCCTGCTCACTTGGTCTTGATCTTCACGGATCGGGTAGGCCGGCGCGGCGTTGTCTTGGACAAGATTTACTACTCGGTAGGGCGAGCCCCCAGCAACCACATCCGCCTCTACGACCCCTGTGTTTCGCGAGAGCATGCCCTAATTATCCGCATCCCGGAAGAGAACCGAGCCGGATACGGTTACATGATCTTTGACGGCAACTCGGGATCCCGCCGCAGCACCAATGGTTTGTTCGTTAACGGTAAAGCGGTTTTGTCCCATCGGCTACAGCTTTTTGACAAGATAAGGTTTGGACCGAATGTAACAGCCATCGTGGAGAGCACCGACCGCCTCAGCCCAGAGACGCTGGCAGCCCTGTTGCAGCCGCCGGCCCTCGACAAAAACGCCACCCTGGAGGGATCCCAGAGAGAGACCTCCAAAGAGTTGCCCCGAGAGAACGACGACTTCACCGCTGCTTGATTCCCTCTCCTGAATTATCCTGAATCCAGCGCCCTACCGAGTTTTGGGTTTCCGTGTCTCTCATTCCTCCTGCGCTGAGCGGCTACTGGCAAAATGGCTTTGACCTAGAAGCTCACTTGGGATCCTTCCTTGGCCTTGAGGCGGGTGAACTGCGGGAGAAGCTGCGGCTGGGGCAACAGCAGTTGGCGGAGCTGGGCCGGCGCGACTTCGGCTGGGATCAGGCAGACGCCTTTTACCGGGATCGGGTGGGATCCGCCTATTTGCTGGACTTAGCCGCTTGGCACCTGAGCAGCACCGACTACATCGGCAATACCCTGCGCCTGGTGGCGGATCAGGCCCGCGGGCGGGTGCTGGATTTTGGCGGCGGCATTGGTACCCACGCCATTGGGGCGGCTCTCTGCCCGGCGGTGGAGCAGGTGATTTTTTGGGATCTCAACCCCATCCATCGGCAGTTTGTGCAACTGCGGGCGGAAAAGTTGGGCCTAAGCGAACGGATCCACTGCCCGGAAACCTTCCCGCAAGGGATCCCCTTTGACACCGTCATCTGCTTCGATGTGGTGGAACATTTGCCGGATCCGGCAGCGCAGTTGCGTCAGTTTTACACTTGGCTCAAGCCGGAAGGCAAATTGTTGATCAACTGGTACTTTTTCAAGGGGTTTAATGGCGAATTCCCCTTCCACCTAGACGACCCGCAAAAAGTCGAGCAATTCTTTCAGGTATTGCAAAGCCATTTCCTAGAAGTGTTTCATCCCTATTTCATCACCGCCCGCTGCTACCGTAAGTGGAATAAAAGCTGAGATTGGAGAGAGAACGAATGCTGCGCTACTTGCGGGTGCTGTGGCTATTTTGGAGCACTTCTGTAGCAGCAGAAATGGAGTACCGCGCCAACTTCTTTTTTGCCAGCCTCAGCAGCTTAGGCGGCCTCGTGTCAGCTCTGTTTGGGCTTTCACTGTTCTATCAGCAGGGGCACCGCCTGGGGGGTTGGAGCTGGCCGGAGGCGCTCATCGTCTTGGGCATGTTCACCATCTTGCAGGGGGTGTCGGCCAGCCTCTTTAACGTCAACTTAAACCGCATCGTGCAGCAGGTGCAGGAGGGCACTCTGGATTTTGTTTTGCTCAAGCCCATTAGTAGCCAGTTTTGGCTGTCAACCCGGGTGTTCTCTCCCTGGGGCCTGGTGGATATCGGCTTTGGCCTGGTGCTGATTCTCTACGCCGGGATCCAGTTGCGCCTGCCGGCCTGGGCCTATGTTTTGGGTTTATTGCTCCTGCTCCTGGGATTGGTCATCCTCTACAGCCTCTGGTTTATGCTGGGGGCCACCAGCATCTGGTTTGTCAAGATCTACAACGTCACCGAGGTGCTGCGGGGCTTGGTAGAGGCGGGGCGCTTCCCCCTGGTGGCCTATCCGGTGGCCTATCGGCTGTTTTTTACCTTCGTTGTGCCGGTGGCTTTCTTGACCACAGTACCGGCGGAAACCCTGTTGGGGCGAGCCCAGTGGCCGTGGCTTGTGGGATCCGCCCTGCTGGCAGTGGGGCTGCTGGTCGGATCCCATTTGTTCTGGCGCTTTGCCCTGCGCTTTTACACCAGCGCCTCTAGCTAAAATCTCCGTCCAAACATCTCCATCCTAAGCATCCAAGCAGCGAGGATGGGAGTAATTGCTACAGAAGCGCCCCATGCGCCGCCCCAGAGTTGGATCTTCTCCTCAAGGGAAGGGCAAAAATAGGTTCCCACCCTGGGAATAGGATCCCTCAGGCTCATTTTTTTAAGGGCAAAAGCAATTCTCGCTGCAGCGATCTGTAGCTACCTATTTGGTGGCGCAGAGGGATAGTTTTCTTGTTTTAGGGAGCATTTTCCATGCGCAAGCGCCTGCAATGTGTGGCCGTATCTGTGGCAGCCGGTAGCCTAGCTCTGCTGGGCTGCAGCAACAGCAATCCTTCTCCGATGGCGATGATCCCCTCCCAAGCGGATTTGGTGGCCCTGGGCAGCGGCAATCGCCTCACCCTCATCCGCTCTGCCGATGCCTCTGTGCAGGGATCCCTGACGGTGACGGGGGTGAGCGGCAGTTTGATCGGTATCGATGTCCGTCCTGCCAATCGCCTGCTCTACGGCCTCACCGACGCCAACATCCTCTACACCATCAACTTGCAAACTGGCGCCGCCAGCGTGGCCAGTACCCTGTCGGTTCCCTTTACGGCGGGCACGCTGTCCGGTATGGACTTCAACCCCGTCCCGGATCGCCTGCGCCTGGTGGGAGCCAACGGCCAGAACTTCCGCATCAATGTCGACACGGGCGAAGTGATCCAAGATAGACCTCTGGCCTTTGGCCCGATGGAGCTGCAGGGATCCCGCCCGGCTGTTACCGCTGCCGCCTACACCAACAGCGTGGCCGGCGCCCAATCCACACGGCTGCTGAACATCGACGGCGAGCGCAACCTGCTGCTATTTCAGAACCCGCCCAACGACGGGGTGCAAATGCCGATTGGCCTCCTGGGCGTGAACTTCGGCCCGGTGGGCGGGTTTGACATCCGTACGGTCGGCGGGGTGGATACCGGCTTTGCCATCGGCGGCTCCACCCTGTATCGAATTGACCTGAATACAGGTCGCGCCACCTCTGTGGGCACGCTGCCGGGTGGGCCGTTCCTCGGCTTGGCCGCTCTCTAGGAAGGTCAGCCCCGGATCGTTGCAGTTTAATCATTTTTCTGGCCAATTGTTGCTGTTTTGTTTCAGCCCGATCCCAGCTCGGGAGAGGGCTTTCTGCGCTTTCTCCAGCGGGGTTGACTTCATGCCTATGCAGGCGATAAATTATGAAGGTCATTACTCTTTCTGGCTTGCCCCAGGCAGGGCTTGCTTCTCTCTAAATACCTTCCTGCCACCGTTCTATTTGCACTTTTTCTCCATGAAGATTGAGGGTGATAAAGCTGAACGATCCCTGCAGGAGAAAAGCGATGCGGAGGTGTTTTCAGCCCTCAAGGCAGGCCAATCCCAAGCTTTGGCCATCCTCTACGACCGGCACGCCGGTTTAGTGTACGGAATTGCCTGCAAGATGTTGGGCAACTCTGCCGAGGCCGAAGATCTGACGCAGGACATTTTTCTGAGTTTGGCCCGTTCTTCCTTCGATCCCAAGCGGGGATCCCTGCGCACTTACCTAGGCATTTTGGCCCGCTCCCGCTGCTTGGATCGGCTGCGCTCCTGGCGCAATCGACAGCGATCCCTGGAACGGGGCAGAGTGGAATTACAGGGCAACGCCGCCGAGGATACGGCCCTGGAGCAATTGGCCCGCGCTGATCAGGCAGTGGAGGTGCAAACGGCTTTGGCCGAGCTCTCTGAACATCAACGCCAAATCCTCAAAATGGCCTATTACGAAGGCATGAGCCAGACAGAAATTGCCAAGCAATTGGATCTGCCTTTGGGAACGGTTAAAGCCAGAGCCCGCCGAGGCTTGCTGCGGCTGCGCGAGTTGCTGGGAGGCGCCCTATGAAAGCCGAGTCTGTGTCTCCCGAGGAACTGCAACTGTGGCTGGCCGGCTACGTGCTGGGGGATCTCTCCCCAGAAGAGGCCGACCGACTGGAAGCGGTGCTCAAGCTGCGCCCGGAGCTACAGCAGGAGCTGCAAGCCCTGCAACAGATCCTGGAGAGGGCCTACGGCGTCGAAGAAAAGCAACCTCCCCCCAGCTTGCGGGCTTCTCTGCTGCAAGCCTACACAGAGCCGGCGCCCAAACCCCTCCCCACTTCCGGCTTGGCCATTCAGGGATCCCCACGCTGGCAGCGGGGCCTGGCGGCACTGGCAGCGGGGTTAATGGTCGCCCTAGGACTGGGGAACCTGTACCTGTGGCGCAGGCTGCAACTGGCCCAGATGGAAGGGATCCCGGTCGAGGTGTTGACTTATGAATTGCAGCCGACGGCAGAAAACGTGACTGGCTCGGTTACGGTAGAGGTGGATCCGCAGGGCTTGCGAGGGAAGCTAGTGGCCCGTGGTTTGCCGCCGCTGCCGGAGGGCCGCGTCTATGCGCTCTGGGTGGTGCTGGAACCGGAAGCGCCTTTCACCAAGGATAAGGCGGGGGCGATCCTCACTGCCGCTTTTCGAGTAGACGCGGTGGGGAATCAAGAACAGGAGCTGCGCCTACCGCCAGTGTTTGCATCCGCAGAATGGGTGCGGGCGGTGGCCATTACCGAGGAAGATGGCAGCCGGCCCCAAGAGCACCAGGGATCCCCTCTGTGGATTTCCGGCTAGCCGGAGCAGGGGCCAACCAACATAGGTCTGTCCCAGGGCATGGCCGTGCTCACCTGTCCAGGATCCCTCTGAGGGCACTTTCGTCGATGTGGATCGGCAAAAGACAGTGCCAGGCGGCGCACCCCCCCCCAGCCACCCTACCGTTGGGAAAAGTTGTGGGCGCACCGGAAGTGTATCAGCATTAAGATGAGGGTCACTACCCCGGCACAGCAAAAGCCAACTTGGAGGTCACCCTATGGGCGAAGCGAAGCGCCGCAAAACCCGCAAAAGCCCCGATCCTGACCAAGAGCTACTGTTTCCCC
>NZ_JANSJA010000058.1:0-1476 GCF_047462335.1 Synechococcus sp. H60.1 | reverse complement strand
CGTGCGCCCCTACACCCCTCTCCCACAGCGTGGGAGAGGGGCTGGGGGTGAGGGCTAACACCCACTGCCAAAGTTAAACAGCACCTGCAGCAAGTCCGCGTCGTCTATGATGCCGTCCCAGTTGAGGTCTTCGTTGCGGTAGCCGCGCCCGCCGAACGCAAACAGCACCCGCAGCAAGTCGGCGTCGTCCACGCAGCCGTTGCGGTCAACATCCCCACGCCGCGGGAAGCCTGTATCCAGCAGGAAGCCTTCGTACACGCCGCGCATGCCGACCCCTACGATATAGCGCCCATCGGGAGAAACATCCGTAGCCAGCAAAAGCGTAGCCCCGCCCCCAATCAGGTTCGCGTAGGTGCTATTCAGGTCGTCCATCTCGCCTGAGGCGCGCCAGCGGAAGGCGCGTCCCATGAGATCGACCCCACCGACCACGATGTTGCCATCCCCTGAAACGCCATGGGCAACACTTGCCGAAGCGCCTGACGGTCGGGGGAGATCGATCATCCCTGTCGCCTCCGTCCAGCGGAAGGCAGGCGAGATGCCACGCATGGGGGTACCGACGACGACCGAGCCGTCTGCGGAGACATCGAGCGACCCGCTGGGGGAGAAGGGGCGTGTGCCCAGCGCGATCATGCCTGTCTGCGCCGTCCAGCGGAAGCCACGCCATTCGCCTGTAGCATCTTGCGCGATGCCCACCACGACCGAGCCGTCCGCCGAAACCGCCCACGCCTCGCTCTCTGCGCCGCCCAGCGTGCCAAGGTCAATCATCCCCGTCTGCGCCGTCCAGCGGAAGGCGCGTCGCTCACCAGCCCCGTTGTGCGCCCAGCCCACCACGACCGAGCCATCTGCCGAGACGCCGCGCGCCTCACTCTGGTCGCCGCCCAGCGCGCCAAGGTCTACCATCCCCGTTGCCACCGTCCAGCGGAACGCGCGTCGCTGCCCGTTTACATCGTGCGCCCAGCCGACCACCACAGAACCGTTCGCCGAGACGCCGTAGGCAACACTCGCGTTGCCGCCCAGTGTGCCAAGGTATTGTGTCCCCAACGCTCGCGTCCAACGGAATGCGCGGGATTGCTGCGGAAAGCTCTCCGTCATACCCACAACCACAGAGCCGTCCGCCGAGACGCCCAAAGGTACCGTTAACGGGTTAAACTGCGTATCCAGCCAAGTAAGCGATTGCGACCAACCCGCCGTCGCCATGATCGCGCCCATTACCGCACAGACCATGTGCCTTCTCATATCGCTGCCTCCTGTACAGGATTGACGAATCACGCACTTAGGAGTTAGCGAAAGCCACCGTCTATCCTGCCAGATCCTTCAGCCCCACCACCTCCGCCCCTGCAAACGCCAGTCGCTCCGCCATAATCCGTATCGCGTCGGGATGGTTGTCAATCAGCACAAAGCGTCGCCCCAGACGCGCGGCTGCCTCGCCTGTGGCGCCGCTGCCCGCGAAAAAGTCCAACACCCAGTCGCCCACCG
>NZ_JANSJA010000057.1:4669-16474 GCF_047462335.1 Synechococcus sp. H60.1 | reverse complement strand
AGCGGGTCAACGAAAGAATCGGCCTTTGCGGGATTTGGCGAGGCGCTCGCAGAGCTGCTGATACCGTTTTTGTGTGCTTTCGAGAACATCAAGTACTTAGGTAGGGGGAAAGTTGCCTGAGCTACACGATGACCGAGCCAGGGGGTGCAGTTAAAGGGGGTTCACCCCAGATTTCCACTTGATCGAGGGCGTGGCTGGTGAGGGGATAGAAGCGGACGCTGTCTTCGTTGGGCTTGATCCTTTTCCGGAGCCGTAGCTTGAGCTCCTCGAACTTGTCCTTGTTGAGGACGCACTCGAAGACACTGTACTGCACCCGCTTGCCGTAGCCTTCTAGCAAGTCGGCAATTTTCTTGCGGCGCTTGTCACAGGGGGTATCGTAGGTAACAACATAAAGAAACATCAGCGAATCCGGTAAGGCTGATACAAGTCTTGAGGATTATAGACGGACTGCTTAAACTTCTTAACCTGCTGTGTTAGCAAATCCCAGCGGGGCTGATCCCCAGCAGGAGTTGTAATGGATCCCTCCATTCTCTGGAGAAAAGCTTTGAGGTATTTCTTTCTGCCAGCATCGTTGAGAAAACAGCCCCCATCTCGATACTCGAAGTCTTCTTGGATATCCATAACGCCGCTATTGACAAGCCACAGTACCAGGGAGTCCACAATAGGTGCTCGGAACTCTTCCAGCAAATCGGAAACCAGAGCAGCGTGGCGTTCACTGCTGGCATGTAGGCAACCTTGATAGGGATCCAAATCTTGCAGCTCAATCAAGGTTAATAGGTGGTTCCAGAGCACCATATAGCCAAAGCTAAGCATGGCATTGACTGGATTGGTGGGTGGTTGTCGGGTGCGCTTGAGCAAAACAAATCCTTTTTGTTGTAGGCAATTGCCCAATTCTGGGAAATACAGGGCTGCGCCGATCCCTTCAATGCCGCGCAATTGATCTAGAGACTTAGCCTGCAGAACTTGCTCAGCTAGATGTTCCAGGCTGCGCAGGGTTAGATCCCCAGTTTCGCTGGGGCGCTGCCTAAGTTGCCGCATCAACAACACGCGCCCATTGAGGAGCTTAGCTCGCACTATCTGGGCTGCTGTTTGCAATCGCCATGCTTCAGGGAGTGTTTGTTGCCAATGGGCCAAGCGGCGGTAGCCCCTTTCAATGGGAATGAGGCGACCGTAGCAATAGCCGAGTCGGGAGAGGTAGGCAATGGGGATATTGCGCTTCAAGCACTCTCTTACAACATCGGTAGTCACTTGCGATCGGCCGAAGATTAAAATTTGCTCCAGCAAGGGCAGAGGCACCTCCTGCAAGAGCAAATCGCTCAAATGAACCAGCACAAACTCTTGCCTGAGGCTTAGCCTGCACCCTTGCTGGGAAACATACAAGGTTCGCATTATCGATCATCTCGACGCAGACTCTCTGAGCCTCGCCTTGGCTCTATGGAAGTGCTGGTCTTGGATTGGCGCTCTTCTGGTAAAACATCTACATCAATTTCAGAGCTTGACAAAAGATCCATAATCGCCTCCGTTAAGCTTCCAGAAAAGAAGCTGGCAATTGCAACCAAAATAGTGTTGGTAATCACGGCTGCCAGGCCCAAGGGGGCAATGAGCAAAATGACTAGTGTAATCAGGCCATTGATTGTAGCTGTAACAAGGTTTCTAAGAACTTTGGCTTTGATCTTCTTTCTAGGCATGGTTTTCCCGAAAACTCTCCAAGATTTTTCTATCTCAAGGGCCAGATTACTCCAAAGCCATCGGCACTTCCCTTGAGCTCGTCGAGATACCTTTTCCTAGGATCCGCCGTTGCTCCAAAAACGGTAACCACTTGGTAATCACCCAAATCGGCAATCCAAACCGGAGAGGGTACCTGTACACCCCCACACAAGAACTTGTCGTACCGGCCTTCGCCCTGCCGGCCAAGACGATGCAAAGTTGCCAGGGCATAGGGTTTATTAAACTCTTCCTCGCCGCTGCAGACCACAATCTGGCAGTTGGCATCCACTGCTTGCGGCCATTTATCCCTGTCAACTTGGCCAACACTTCTTGGGCTATTGGGGTTAATAGCCTGCTTGGTTAGAGTCTTGAGAGCGGCAAAAAAGTTTTCCAGACGCTTTTGGAAAAGCTTCTGAAACTCAGCCACCGATTTCGGCAGCTCCCAAAAGGCATCCTCTGACCTGGGAATTAGGGTAGAGCCGCGCCACCAGGGAGCCCGCTCGCGGTTTTGGCGGGAGTAGCAGGGTCTTCTGGCCCCTTGGCCCACACCTCCCAGATGGAACATCATCCAGGTGAGGTTGGCAAAGAGCTTTTTCGCCGCCTCTTGATCTTCCTGCAAAGCATAATTTTGGCACTCGCCCGAAAGACTCAAGACGAGGATCCCTTCTTGTCGTCCGGCAGGTTTATTTCTTCCTTGCTGATTGGGCTCCGGCTCCGGCTGAGAGACTTTGCCATCTAGGAGATCTACATGGATCCAGCCGTGTTTTTGCTTAGGGGTGATGGCGCCAAAAAGTTGCCCTTCCCACTCCTGCACCTGATCGACCGGCAAAACTCCCAGGGCAAGGGTGCGGAACCAATAGCGCAGCATATTCTTAAAGGCCACGGGCCGCACTTCGGCGATGGATCGGTTGTCGTAGCGATTCTTGTCGGGTCTCCAGTTGACTACCTGGCGCCCGTGAATGAGTTGGCCTTCTAGCTCAAAGGGCAGTCGCAAGAATTCTCCCCGGTACTTGTCGGGGGATCTTCCTGAGGAAACCAGCCGGCCGTAGCCAGTATTTACTTGGGATCCCACCCCTTGCTCCAAACCCCGGAGGAGCCATTGCTTAACTTGATCCAGCATCTCATCGGTGCAGCCGCTGCCTTTGCGCAGGCCAATCAAAAAAGTGGCTTGCTTGAGAGAGAAAAATAAGTTGGGGTTGGTCGAGTATTCAAGATTTTTTCCATTCCATTTCCAGACGTTATTAGCAATATCTACAGCCAGCCCCCCCGTTTTGGAGTTATCGGGATCCTCCCGCCTTTGGGGGCGAGTGGGTACCGGATAGGCATCCAAAAAGACAACCTTGCCGGCGCTATCTTTTTCCTCAGCTTGTAGGTGGCCAAACCAAGGAGCTACAGCTTGGTCTGCTTGATCCCAAGATAGGTTGCGCTCTCGCATCAGCTCCCGAATGGCCTGGGAGCGGGCTACACCGCGCAGGGTGGAGCTGGGAATGTAAGGGATCCCTAAGGGATCGAAAGCGGGGAGCAACATGCTCTCTGGGCCCTTGGCCCCACCGACTCGAATTCGCCAGAGACAGGTAACCTGAAAGGTGTCGCTGGCAATGCGTTGGGTGCGCTCGTTCAAAACTTTCAAGCGGGCTCCAAGGTTGATCGTTGTTTCCACTTGGTGCGCCAGCTCCGCTTTGGTGCCGTCTTTAAAAGCATCGAGCCGCGCTCGCATCCAACGCAGATATTCAATAAAACCGGCGGTGGGATCCGGCCTGGGCGTGGGATCCAAGGGGTGACCCAGCCAAGGCGAGGGCTGAGGATTGTTGCCTCCTCCGCCACCGCCTCCACCGCGCGGCTGGTTTCCCCCTCCATTGCCTCCTCTAGGAGAATTGGGGCCTCGATTTTCCTGAGGCGGCCGGCGGCTGGGATCCCCTGGCCTGGGGGGACGAGCAAGCGGCTGAGGCGTGTTGCCAGGACGAGCAGGGCGATGACCGGTCATGGGATCTTCTCCAAAAGCGGGAAACAGGGTTAGGAATTGCCAAGGGTTTGGCGAAATTCACGCAACATGGTGCTGGTACCAATTTCTAGGGCGCGTCGAATGAGTTGAGGTACAAGATTGGGGATGTCGAAGTCTGGAAAAAGCCGGCTGCAGCTTGATTCTACGTAGTCTTCTCCCTGCAGGATAAAGATCCGCAAACTTCGCTCACCCAAGATCCAAACTTCCGGCACGCCGATGGCTCTATAGGCCTCAATAAAAGTTCGGGAAGTAACGTCGGACTCGATGGCCAGATCAGGTGGGGGCAACTGATCGACATCGATCCTGCCCTCGCAACCTCGCACCAACTCCAGGTGATTGACATAGAAGCAGGTGTCGGGCTCCACTCCAGCCCTGCCTGACTTTTTAAGGGTTGTTGAGCCAAAGTCTTCCCAATCCCTACCCTGAGAATCGAGAATGGCTGAGACAATATACCCGGCAATGCGATGAAGGCGCTCGTGTTTGGATAAGGGAGACATGATCTCAAAAGTGCCATCGTAGTAGGCAATGCGAGTGTGGCGATCTTCGCCCAGCTCCTCCAGAATGCTCTCGCAGTCTTGCCAGGTAAGAGAATGAATAACCACTCGGCTGCCTTCTTGCAGGGAAATCGCTTGCAGGGGGATCGCGACGCCCATTACTCCCCTCCTTTAATGTCGTGGTAGATGGCCATGGCCCAAAAGCCAAACTCCTGAGCCAAAGCCAGCCCTAACCCTGTTAAACCTAGATACTCTTCGACTCCCAGTCCCATAAGACGATCCAGACCATTGGAGTTAGCAATTCCCTTCTGACCAGAAATCTCTTCCAGGCAATTAAAGAACTCCTTGACCACTTGCTTTTTGCCGTCTTGGCCGAGGGCATCTTCTTCTGCCTTAAGGCGCAGCATGCCCCAGGTGGAAAGGTAGGTGTAGAGTTCCACAGCCTGGTTTTTCTGCTCCTTAAGCTTTTCTTGGTCTCTGGTTTGAGCCCTTAACTGGCGAAGGGATTCGTAAACAGGCTTGGCCAACGTGCGGGGATCAAAAGTTTCCATAAAACCTCCTCAACTAGTTCCAAGACAACTCGACAAAGCCCCGGCCTAGGCTCTCCTGACCGCCAATTTGCAGAAGCTGGTTATCCTGCAGAAGCTTCCGAAATTGCTCCACTGCTTTTTGGGAACTGCCATTGGCTTGGGCTGTTACCCCCCAGGTAAAGTACATCAAGCTATCGGGGGGAATGGCCTCTTCGTAGCGAAAGCCGCCTTCTACAACTTTGTGCTCGCTGAGCTTAACTTTCACCTGCCGCCACAGGCTCATTTGAATAAGGGTGGCACAGTGCTGATCCGGCAAAACGATGACGCGGGTGA
Organism: Synechococcus sp. H60.1; assembly: GCF_047462335.1. NCBI lineage: Bacteria > Bacillati > Cyanobacteriota > Cyanophyceae > Synechococcales > Synechococcaceae > Synechococcus > Synechococcus sp. H60.1. The sequence continues at coordinate 11,408 of NZ_JANSJA010000057.1, read as the reverse complement.
TGCTGGAAGACTTGACAAAGTCTTGCCAGTTGGCCCACTTTTTCAGGCCATTTTTCAGGATGGCATCCTTGAGGTAGAGGGGCCGGTTTGTCTCCAAGTTGGTGCTATAGGGATCCGGCACCTGCAACTGCTGGCCACTTAGCCGCAGCCAGCGCTTGAGCAAGAGGGGGCAGCTCATCCAGACTACGCCGTGGCTGAGGGAAGCCACCGGCACCCACAACAGGGATCCATCCCCAATCCAAATGGAGCCTTGGGTAAGCTGATCCCCCTCCCCAATTTCGTTGCCAAAGAGCTCAAACTTTAACTCTTTCTCAGCCACACTGGCCCGCAATTTGCCGCGGATGGTGCTGGAAGGAATGTAGGGCAAGTTGGTGTGGGCTTCGCGGGCAATGCCCAAGAGGTTGCCTTCTTGGGTGGTGCCGCCGGTGTGCAGGGGGGTTAACAGGGTGAGATAGACCAGGTGAAAAGTCATCGAAAAAACACTCCTTATCGACAAAGAACAGGGCTGCAAAAGCATCAGTTAACCCAAGGCAGCCAGAGCAACTCGCTGTAGCCCAACAGCCGCCAGCGGTGGAAGACGTTGAGCCGGCCATCTTCCAGCTCCGGCTCGTCCTGCCCAAGGGGAGCCGGCTGCTCCAGGTAGTAGACGCTGCCGGGCGGGGCGGCAAACACTTGCGGAGCCGGTAAGCTGGTCTTGCGCGGCTCTGTTAGGGAATCCACCTGCAGGCGGCCGCTGATGGGAACCGGCTTGCCGGTGGCCACGCTTACCAGAGGGCCGGTGAGGGAGTGGGCAGGGTGGGGGGTGGCCAAGCGCCATTCCCAGGGCCAGGCGCGGCAGAGGGAGCGCCCATCCACCTTCTTGATGAACACTCCAGGCGTAACCAGGTAGGCCAAGGCCCGCCGGGTTTGCCGGAAGGTCTCTTGGGAGAGCTCCTGCAGCGCTTGCCACTGCTTGCCCAGCTTTGGGCAAGGGCCCAGGAGAGCGCCGTGGCCTTCTCCCCCCAGCCGCACCACCTCTTCTTGCTCCAGGGGCAAGGGATCCCAGGTTTCGCGCTCGGGATCCCAGCACTCGATGGAAAGAGCCAGGCTCCAGCCGGGCTGCAGGCGGATGCAGGTTTCCACAAAGTAGCCATCGGTTTCTCGCACCTGACGTTTGCCTGCCTGCAGGGTGTTGTGGGGCCGCACCTCTGCCACCCAGGGGGGCGGAACGGCTTGAGCCAGATCCCAGCCCTTGCCCTGCAGCGCTTTTTGCACCGCCTGAAAGGGCAGGTAGCCGGCGGCCTTTTGCTTGGGGCTTGGCCGTTCCTCCTCCGGAGCTGCTGCTACCAAAGGGGCGGGCCGAGTGGGATCCCAACGGTAGCCGCTGTAGGAATGCTCCTCTTCCAGCCAGGGGATGGGCACCAGCGGGGATCCCTGGTCAAGGTGCAGGGGGCTGGGGAAGTAAAGCTGCTCATCCCAGCAGAGGAAGGGGCCGAGCAGGCGCAGGGTTGTCGGCTGGCCCAGGTGGGCCAGGATGGCTCCGGCCAGGGTGTGGCCGCTGGGCGGAAAGCCGCTGGTGGCCCAGGCCCGCTCCCCCGGCGCAAAGGGCCTGGCATCGCGAAACATCCACACATCCAAAGGCGATAGCGTGAACCAACTCATCGACCGTTCCTCCCCAATTTCACGGTGCGGTTGCGCAGCACAAAGGCCGCTAGCTTAAACCAGTTTTTGATGGCCAGATCCCAGGCTGCCGGCTGGGCGGGCAGGCTGTGCTGCCAAAAGTGCTGGATAAACTCGATTAGCTTGGCTTGGAAGCGATCCCTCTGCTCGCTTTCGCCGCCAAAGAGATCCCGGCGGCTACAGAACAAGCGGGCCCAATCGGGCACAGCTTCCAAGCTGGGGGCGGGGTGCTGCTCCCAGAGCTGGGCAGCCTGCTCAAACAGCGAGCTTTGATCCTGCTGTTGGCCCAGCAACTTCCAGTCAAAATCCAGCAGGTCTTTCCACTTGTCGAAGGTGTCGAACTTGCTGGTGCCCACCAGTTGGTTGCCGTTGGCAAACAGTACCCGCACCTGGACGCTGTCCTTGGGGCTGCCATGGGCATAGGCCTGCCCTTTGGCGTCTTTTTCCGCCTCCCAGAGATTTTCCAGGGCAATGGCCAAGGGCACCGAGTGGTGGGCAATCACCACGCCAAAGCTAATACTGGCCAGGGATCCCAGAGTAAAAAGAGGGCGGCGGCTGAGGCCAGGCGGCAACTGCGCCTTTTGCCACTGCCAGTAGTCCCCTTCGTTGGCGAACTCCCGCCAGTCGTCTTCGCCGCCGCGGAAACATTGGCGGATGTCCCAGAGCCAGCCATCCCACTCCCAGAGGTTGGTATAGGCCAAAACGTCGTCTCCCCCAGCGTAGATGAGCCTGCCGGCGTAGCGCTGCTCGGTGAGGTAGGGCACCAACTGGCCGGAAAAATCCAACAGGGCGCGGCTGAGGGCACTGTGGGTGGCCGGGCCCATGCGCTTGCGGCTGGTTTTAACAAACTCGCTGAAGGCGTCCTTGACCTGGTCGAGCTCCTCGGAGTTGATGACCTGGCCAATGGTGTCCTTCTGTTTATCGGCTAGGCGCTGCAGCGGCTGGGGCAGGTAGTCGTAGTAGGGTCGCATCTTCTCCCCCCTCAGCCACTGGCCCATGTCGTCGCCGTCGCCGGCGGCCAGCACGTACCAACTGGCGGGGTTGATGCTGGGGTAGTAGCGGCTGAGGGTGGCTTCTATCTCCTGGCGGCAGCGCTTCTGGGTTGCTGCGTCTGCTTCCAGGTCTTCCACCAGCCAGCCGGCGTTGAGCAGCCGCGGGTGGTAGCGTAGGTTCTGCTGGTCGGCCCACGGGATCCCCCACTTGCCGCGCATCTCCCGCAGCACTTCCCGAATGCCGGGGTGGATGGCCTCAACGGCCCGGCAGGCTTGCTCCAAGTGCTCCTGCTCCCGTCGCCCGTGGGTTTTCAGGTAGCCGGCCACACCGGCGGTGAGATCGGGGTAGGAAGCGGCAATCTTGTCTTCATCGAGGTTGGGAAAGAGCTCCGGCAACACCTTGTCCAGGGCCCGCTTGACGGTTTCGGTGGCGTTGAGCTGCTCGCGGCCATCGAAAAGCCCCGCCTGCCGCTGCCAAAGCCGCCGGCTCTCCCCTTCGCCAATCCAGCGATCCCTGGGGGAAGGGTGAACCACCGGCCCCAGGCCGGAGACGGTGCTGCGCGGTCCAAAGGCCACCGGCAGTTGCCAATCGCGGGCCTGTTTGCAGGCAGCCTGCAGCCGGCGCGTCGCCTCCACCGCCGCTGCCCACCAGGAGCCGACGTTCAGCCCCGGCTTGCCCTGGCGGCGCTGCTGCTTTTGGGGATCCCAGAAGCTGATCCGCAGGAACTTCAGCTCCGCGTCGGCAAAAAGCTGCCGCTCTCCTGTTAGGTGGTAGGTGCGGTTTTGGGCGCTGACCCAGGGATCCCGTTCGACCGGCTCCTGGGACTTGAGGATGGCGGTGTCTTTGAGCCTTTGCTGGGGGGATCCCAGGGGTGCTGCTGCCCAATAGAGCTGCCACTGGTGCTCCAGCCATCCCTCCCAGGTGGGATCCTCCGGGCGCAACTGCACCAGCCAGCGGCGCTCCAGTTGCAGGTGCTCCAGCGCTCTTTCGGCCAGGTGGCGCCATTCTTCTTTGAGGGTCTGCTGGGCCAACTGCATGGCCGCCTCCACCCGCTCTTCCGGCAACAGCAAGAGGATCACGTTGGGGAAGCCGGCGGTGAGCAGGGCGTGGGCAGAAGGCTGCGGGATCCACTCGGCAAATTTGGGGTACTTCTCCAGCAGCCAGGCATCGATCAACGGCTGGCCGTAGAGACTGGGGTAGAGCAGGCAGTCGGGACCGTATTTTTCTGCCAGCCGCCAGCAAAGCCGTGCCGAGAGGTAGTGCAACAGCCAGGATCCGGCCCAGAAATCCCGCATCTTGCGGCTGGCTTTAATCAGCTCCTGGATGGGGTTGAAGGTGAAGCTGGCCAAAAAGGGCCGCGTGAACTTGGGCTCGTCGTAGCCGGCCAAACAGCCCGCCAGGGCCGCCACGACACTGGTGTGGCTCCACAGGGATCCATCCGGCAGCCGCGTTTCCGCCGGCAAAAGCAGGAGGTTCTCATCGCCCAACTCCCGAACCAGCGCCTGGGGAAAACAGCGCCAGAACCACCAGAACACCTTCTGGATATCTTCCTCTTCTTGCCGGATCCAATCGGGAATCACCTTTTTCTCTAGCTGCATCAGGTGCTCGGCGCGGGAGCCGGCCTGCTGCAGGGCCCGGTGTTCCTCTTCGGGCAGTTGCCAAAAGCGCTTGCGCCCCGAAAGCAGATGGCTCATCTCTAGGCCCGGCCCCAGGCTGTAGCCGCGATCCGCTACCTGGTAGTCGATGGCAACCGGCAGGTGGCCAATGGCAGCCCGATCGCTGGCGGCGGCAACCAGATCCGCATCGCCAACGCTTGCTAGGAGGGATCCTTCCGCCTTGGGCGAGATCCACCCTTGCATCGCCGCTAGGTTTGGCCACAGCCCTTCCTTAGCGCGGCCAGAGGCGTCGTGGAGGGCCTTGAGGGCAGGATCATGCAGCAAACCCCAGAGCTTCGCTTGCCAGTAGTGATGAGACATGGTGTTTTCGCAGGAGAGTTAAAAACTGAACGCGCAAGAAACAAAAAAGTAAACAAAACCCCAACAGCCACCCGATACCTGGGTGCAGAAGCTACAAAACAAAATCCACCAATCCCGACCAGCCCTCAGGTTTCTTTAGTATTTCTCCAGCTCAGTAGGACTTGTGCAAGCTAAGCCCCTGCCAACTGTTTGACCGAGCTTGAAAACTCAGAACCTGAGGGTGGGCCGATGTCTGTAGCCTACTGAGAAATGGAAGGATCCCCTTCCAATTCCCCTTCTGTCCGGGTCAATTCCGGAAACAGCGCCTCCAGCCTGGGCAGCAGATCCCGCAGCACAAAGCCCTCCAGAGCTTCGCTGGGAAGAGGTTCGGGATTCATCTGCACATGGGCCACGTCGTTGCGGTACTGGCTAAGGCGAGACCAAAGATCAGCAAGCTGCTGGACATCGGGGACGTGGGCGGCAATGGGAGGAAGGAACTGAGCCGGCTCCGCTTGCTGGATGAGGGATCCCAACTGCTGTTCAATTCCCTGCCGCGCTTCTCGTTTGCGGTAGTCTTGGATCCCCTCACAGAGGCAAAGGGCAGAAACCACCCACTCGCGGGCCAGGAGAAGGGCTTGAGTGGTGAAGCGCTTTTCCACATACCAGCGCAGCAGTTGAAAGTGCTTTTGAACTTGAGCTCGGGGATCCTCCTTCTGGTCTGCCGGCAGCGCCAGTTGGCTGTAGCTATCTTGAATGCTTTGCAGCAGCAGGCCAAAGGGCTTAGCAAATTGGCCCACCTCTTCGGCCAACTCCTGGGTGGAGTGCTTTTGCAACCTGGGCAGGTCATCCTCCAAAAGGCTCACCGGCCTCACCAGCTCCAGGGAACGGGAGATGTCGCGGATGGCTTGCCCAAAGCTCTGCAGCCGGGTAGGCCTGGGATCCCTTTTGCCGGGCTTTTGCTGCCGGTAAAAGTCCCGTTGAACCCTGTCCAAAAGCTGTCCCAGCTCCAGGGCTGAGCCGGTGCTGATGAACTTGTCGGTGGCCGTCAGCCAGTCCAAAAGCCGAAGGGCGGGGGTGAGATCGATAATGGGGGTTTCTGCCTGACCAGGGCGGTAGAGGCCGTAGTAGAGCCCCTGGATCTCGACATTTTTGGCCTTGCGCAAAAGGGCAGCTCCCAAGAGCACCAGCAGGGGGATGGAGCGAAAGGCGTGGGTGATATCAAAAAACAGCCGGGTGTTGGGCTCGATGCTGTCAACCAGCACGTCGAAGATGGCCCAGGTCTCCGCCTCGGTTTTGCCCTCAGGAATGCCTTTGGCCACCTTCTCCACATGGGGCGGTAGATCTTCCTGCAGGCGGCTCCAGTGCTTGGCACGGGCCTCTTCCGTCAGCAGGAGGATAATTCTGTCAATCTCAAAGAGCTGGCAGAGGGCTTTGGCAACGTAGCAGGTTTTCTCTGCCCGCCGCTCCCCAAAACAATACACCGTCTCGGTGTAATCGCCGGTGCCCAGGGTGGTCAAAAGGGTTTTAGCCATGGGGATCCTCGCGGTTGGGTCTGCAAAGCATCAAAGCACAACCGCCTGCAAGCTACCGCGACCTGGAAGCCCCCCCTTCACGAAAACAAGACGCCTTTTCCCAAGCAGTGAAGGTGGAAAGAGGCCAGAGTTAGCCTAGAAAGCAGTTGGCCTCTGGAACGATGGGGATCCTGGCATGCTCTCGACCGAAAAGCTATCGATGACTCCTGAACAGTTTCTTGCCTTGCCAGAGGAAGACGCTACCTACGAGCTGGTCGATGGGCAAGCTGTTCCCAAACATGAACCCATGTCGCCAAAGCGCTTCCATGCTCGTCTTCAGCCCATTCTGTGGCGAATCCTTGAGGACTGGTGCTCCGCTGCTGAGTGCCCCAAGCCGGGATCTGCTCATACTGAATGGGCAATTCTCCTTACCCGACAAGCGCAGCCCTGGATCCCGATCCCAGACATCACCTACATCTCCCATGAGCGATTGCCAATTGAAGCCATGGCCGATGAGCCCTGTTCGGCCATTCCCGAACTGGTAGTGGAGATTCTTTCTCCCGGCCAGAGTTTTGGGGCTGTGGTTCAAAAGGCAGCGGACTATCTGGAAGCCGGGATCCC
>NZ_JANSJA010000057.1:0-4569 GCF_047462335.1 Synechococcus sp. H60.1 | reverse complement strand
TAAACTGGCCCCAAAAACGGGATCCCCTTCCATGGCGCTGGTTCACCTGCAAGTTCTGGAGCGCACCCCCAGGCGGCTGCGGATTGCCCTGCAAAGGTTTACCCCTGAGCAACTGGCCTGGCGGGTGGGGGCGGGGCTGGGGTTGTTGGCGCTGGGATCCCAGCTCTGGCAGCCTTCCCCTCTGCTGGGGCTACTGGCTGTAGCAGCGGGCCTGGGGATTGGGATCCCTTGGGGGCTGGGGCAGATCTTGAGTGTGGATCGGGAGCGGCAGCGGGTGACCCTGACCCGGCTGGGTGGCCCTTGGGGGATCTGGCGGCAGCAGGTCTTCTCTTATCCTCTCGCCCAATTGCAAGGGGTGCGGCTGCAGCGGCTGGGACAAGAGATCTTGGATAAAGAAGCACAGGAAAGCTTTCAGATACAAGCTCAGGTGCGGTTGCAGCTCCGTCCCCAGGTTTTTGAACAAGAGCTTGAAGAAGTGATCGCTTGTTTCAGTAGCCAATCGGCGATCAAAAAAGGCGAGCCGGAAGCCCTTGCCTTGGCGCAGCGGCTGGCAGGCTGGATTCAGGCCTATATGAACCCGTGAGGTTTCCTCATAAGCTGTTGATTGTAGTACTTGGCAATCCTTGGAAAGCTGTCGAGAATGGGTGTGAATTTGGATAGGTGCTTTTGCGAACCTTCACAGAACAGAATTTCGGCAATGCTAAGCCGTCATGACTATTCCTGAGGAGACTCTAGAAACCGTTAGCCTAGTCGTCAGGGATGCTTTGCGCAACTGGCCGTGGCTGCTTTTGTGGGCAGCCTCTTTCCTGGCGCTTGTCTTCTGGCAAAGGCGACGGCTGCATCAGGCCCAGGTTGGTTTTCCCGACATCGTCACCCTGGCGCGGCCCGATACGACGTTGCTGGAGTGCAACGAAGTCCATCAGAGGGTTTTGGGCGATTGGCGGGGCCGGCGCTGGATCGAGGCCTTGTTGCCAGAGGAGCAAGAGCAGGTGCGGCAGCAGATAGCCCAGCTCACCCCTCAGCAGCCCACCTTCACGAGGGTTGTTAGGATGGTGGACGCGGCGGGACAGGTGCGGTGGCTTGAGTGGATCAACCAGGGCATCTTCGACCGGCGAGGCCGGCTGCAGTTTATTCGCGGGATGGGCCGAGACATCACCAAGCAAAAGCAACTGGAAGAGAATCTGCGGCTGCGGGAAGCCCAATTGCAAGCCCTCTTGGACGCCCTGCCGGCAGCCATATGGGCCAGGGATCCCCAGGGGGTGCTGATTTTGCAAAATGCCACCGACCGTGCCTGGTTTGGCGACCTGCTGGGCACTTCCCTGCAAGAGATGGCTCAGCAGTACCCCCAGTGGCTGGAGTTCACTTCCCAAGCTCTAGCCGACCTAGAGCCGCAAGGGATTTCCCAAGTGGAGGGCAAGGAAATCATTCAAGGCCAAGAGCGCTATGTCTATCGCCTGGCCGTGAAGCTGCAGGATGAGTCCAAAGGTTTGGGGTGCCTCGGCATTGCCTTGGACATTACGGAGCAAAAGCGGCTGGAACAACAGGTGCAAGAACAACAGGAGCGCTTTTGCGCCTTTCTCAACAACAGCCACGACATTTTGTGCCGGATCGATGCCCAAGGCTTGGTCTATCCCTTGAATTGCCCGGTTGCTGAGAAAATTTTAGGTCGTTGTCCTAAGGAGGGAGAACCTATACCTTTGGATTGGGTTCACCCAGAAGATCAGGAGATTGTTGCTAGTGCTCTTGAACAACTCAAGGCTCGACCTGGCGAAACGCTCAGCTTTATCTATCGGGCACAGCATGCGGATGGCCATTGGGTATGGCTAGAGAGCCGCTGTACCGACCTTTTGCAGGATCCTGCGGTGGCAGGAATCGTCTGCAGCACCCGCGACATTACCCAGCAAAAAGAGGCGGAACTGGCGCTGCGGGAAAGCGAAGCCCGCTTCCGGGAAATTGCGGAAGTTGTTCCTGTAAGCTTTTTCCTAAGTTCAGCAGATTTTGGTCAATTTCCCTACGTAAGTCCGCGTTGTGAACAGATTTGGGGATACACGCCGGAGGAGTTTTACCAGAAGCCGGATCTGTGGAAAGACAGGATCCACCCCGAAGATCTGCCTCAGGTTCTGCAAGCCGTAGCTCAAGTTATCCGAGGAGAGAAGCCGGTTACCTATCGCATTTTCCATCGAGATGGTCGGGTGCGCTGGTTGCGAACTTCCTGCCGACCTATTTTCAATGAACAGCAAGAAGTGATCCGCATTGCCGGCATCACAGAAGATATCACCGAGCAAAAAGAGGCAGAGCTGGCCCTGCAAGAGAGCGAGGCCCGTCTCAAGGCCATCCTCGACGGGATCCCTTTTCCCATCTTTGTTAAAGATTTGCAGGGCCGCTACTTACAGGTCAATCAAGCTTACCTGCAGAAAAACGGTAAACTCCCAGAAGAAGTTCTCGGCAAGGCCGATACGGAGCTCTTCTCGCCAGAGGAAGCTCTGGAGTTCCGCAAGGAAGATCAAAGGGCCATCCAGTCTCCCGCTCCCATCAGCTATGAGTGCACCATTTGTCGAGACGGCAAAAAGCAAGAAAAGTGGATCACTAAGTTTGCCCTGCGGGATTGGCAAGGGGATCCCTATGCCGTTTGCGGCATTGCTGTGGATATAACCCCTCTCAAAGAAGCCCAGGATCTGCTGCTGCAAGAGGCAGATCGAGAAAGACTTCTGGGATCCCTGCTGCGGCGGATCCGCGAGAAGCTGGACTTGCAGCCCCTCCTACAAACCACGGCGGCGGAAGTGCGAGAGTTTCTCCAGGTGGATCGGGTGATGATCTACCAGTTGCAGGAGGGCATAGGGGGGTTTGTAGCCGCCGAGTCCGTCCTGGATTCCTGGCCCAGCCACTTAGGCCGCTCCGTGTGGGATTCCTACTTTCATCACGATCCCTGCTATCGCAAGTACCAGCAGGGCTTTGTGCAGGCCATCGACAATGTGGCCACGGCCCCTTTGGATCCCTGCTACCGGGAGCTCTTGGACTCTTTCCAGGCTCAGGCCAACTTGGTGATCCCCATTCGGCAGGGGGAGGAGCTCTGGGGCCTCTTGGTGGCGCAGCACTGCCGCGCCAGCCGTCCTTGGCAGGAGTGGGAGATCAAGCTTTTGCAAGAGCTAGCGGAGCAATTGGCCATTGCCTTGCAGCAGGCCCAGCTTTACGAGCAGGTAAAAGCCCTGAACCAAACGCTGGAGGAGAAAGTGCGGCAGCGCACCGCCGAGCTGGAGCGGGCTTTGCAATTTGAGGCCATCCTAAAACGCATCACCGACCGCGTGCGCGATTCTCTCGACGAAGCCGAGATCCTCAACACCGCCGTGCGCGAGCTGGGAGAGAGTCTAGATGCCGATGGCTGCGATATCGGTCTTTACAACGCCGACCTCACCCTTTCCACCATCAGCTACGAGTATTGCCCCCGCTCCGCTTCCCACCTGAACGTTTCTCTACCCCTAGTGGGAGGGCCTTACGACGACATTCACCGGCAACTGCTCAGAGGACAGCTTTGTCTATTTTGCTTCTCAGGGAGGGCTCCAGAAAACCGCCAGGTGGTGATGGCTTGTCCCTTGCTAGACAAAGGCCAGGTGCTAGGGGATCTGTGGATTTTTCGCTCGGCTGCACGTCCTTTTGACAACCAGGAGATCCAACTGATCCAGCAGGTGGCCAACCAATGCGCCATTGGGCTGCGCCAGGCGCGCCTGTTCCAAGCTGCCCAAGAGCAGGTGCAAGCCCTGGAGCGGCTTAACCGTCTCAAAGATGACTTTATCAGCACCGTCAGCCACGAGCTGCGCACCCCCCTGACCAGCTTGAAGATGGCTCTGAAGATGCTGCAGATGGCTCCCTCAACCGAAAAGCGAGCTCAATATCTAAGCATTGCCGAGCGAGAATGCCAGCGGGAAATCGAGCTCATCAACGACCTGCTGGATCTGCAGCGCCTGCAGGCGGGGGCCTATGCTCTGGAGGTGCAAGCCCTCACCTGGCGGGAGCTGCTGGGGGATCTGCTGACCGTTACCGAGGAGCGGGCCCGCGCCAAGGGGCAGAGCTTTCACGCCAGTGTCCCCCTCGAAAGCAGCCTCACGACGGATCCCTTGCTGTTGAGCAGGATCCTGCGCGAGCTTTTGCACAATGCCGTGAAATACACGCCGGCCCAGGGATCCATCCGCTTGCAAATTGAAACGGAAAATCGTCAAAGCCACATCCAGGTCAGCAACAGCCAAGAGATCCCTGCCGAGGAGCTGACGCGCATCTTTGAGCGCTTTTACCGCATTCCCAGCAAGGATCCCTGGAAGGAAGGGGGCACGGGGCTGGGCTTGGCCTTGGTGAAACAGATGGTGGATCAGTTGCGGGGATCCATCGAGGTGAGCAGCACCGCCGGCTGGACAACCTTTACGCTCCACCTGCCCCATCTGCCGCAGCTATGAAAGAGACTTGGCGAGCGTAGTACAAAGCGCAGTTGTAGACCTTGTTGGACTGCTGGCAGAGGTACTCCAGTAGGGCTACTAGCTTCCTGTCCTGAATCAGAACCTGTTGGCATCCGTAGTCCAT
>NZ_JANSJA010000056.1:0-1495 GCF_047462335.1 Synechococcus sp. H60.1 | reverse complement strand
ATCCCTACGGATCGGGATCCCGGCTGGATCGGGAAGTTCGGCTGGCCATTTTGGGTAAGGCAGGCAGCACGCCCATGCCGGCTTTTGCCGAGGATCCCTGGTGGTGTATGGAGCAGGCTGTCAAAGTGGTAGCTTAGACTGAGTCTACCTCCTCACAATTCTGTACAGCAGAGACTCAACCTCCTCGACACTAATTGCTGAAAGATTATAGGAGGAGGAGATCCTACTTCTCGTCTCCTGATCAGCATCTGCCAAGACCAGAAAGACTTGATCTGGGCCGAGACCCATTTCGGAGGCGAGCCAAGAGTACTTCTCTATACAGTCCCTGTAGCTGCCGGTCTTCGACTCTATCCAGTAGAATCGGTTGTTAATGTGGAAGAAGAGATCGATCTCAAAGTCGCTACCGTTGGGCAAAGTAACTTCCGCATTTGCGATGTAGGAAAAATCGATCTTCTGTCCCTGCTCTCTAGCAAACTTGATCAGTTGCTGTTTGACATATCTCTCCAGCCAATCTCCAGATAGGAACTTGATTGCCTCTGAAGACTTGCTTAGTTTTACCATCAGGGTTTTGGAGCTTTTTGAGTAGTTATGTTCCTTTAAGAAATTAACCTTACGTAGAGTGGAAGCAAGTTGGCAGCTATAATTTATCACTTCTGGGGGGTTGCCTTTTAAGCAAAGAGTCAAGCTCTTTTCTTCTCCAATGCCAGATTTAATTTCTTTGTAAAGCTTCTCAATCATCGAGTACCTCTGACCCATAAGGTTTGATATCCAGTTCAGCTTGTTATCGAGTTCCCCTTCTGCTGCTTTTTTACTAGATGGAAGCAGGTTCTTCATCCTTATGTTCTTAGACCACAGAAATACCCCTATCTTCACCTGTTCACGGCTAATCGTCTCTGGCGGCAAACTCTTGAGTCCTGCGTCAGCAGTTTGCTTGTTAGTTTCCTTCCCCTTTTGAAGGCTAGAACTCGAGTTTAGATTCTGGGAAATGTTTTCTATACTTTCCGATAGCCTGCCCAGGATATTCTGCTGATTACTTATATTCTTAACTAGCTGACTTGTATAGTCAGCTAAACGCTGAAGGAAGTTTTGGTAACTTTCGGACAGACTTTCTGAGATATGAAGTTTGAAGCCCTCAAGGTCAGCTTGTAACTTTCTTAGAATCTCATCCAGTAACTGGCTATTAGCTCTTTGAGTGAACTGGTCAAGTTGCAAAGCTATTGCCCTCTCAGTTTCTTTCCTCCATCTCTCAAACCTCGATTCGTAGCGGTTCACTTCAGATCGCCTACAGGTATAAACGCCCAGGGAGAAACCAATAGCCAATCCAATTAGAAGACCTAAAAGCAGAGTCATTTCCCTTTGATCCTATTTTCTTTAACTTAACTCAGGAGTTGCGAACAGCTGGGAAGATTTTAAAGCATTGCTACCTCCTACCTACTCTTAAGCCAAAAGGGATCCCAGCCAGCCCTGCTGGAGCGCTTTCTGGGTGGGAGTGAGT
>NZ_JANSJA010000054.1:0-1518 GCF_047462335.1 Synechococcus sp. H60.1 | reverse complement strand
CACACAGCAGCAGCGGGTAGAGGCGCACCTGCCAGTCCTGGGCCAACTGTTCGTCAGGCGGGCGCTGCCGCTCCGTCTTCCAATCCACAATCTGCAGGGATCCGGGGGTAATTACCAGCCGATCCAGGCGGGCGATCAGCTTAAACCCTTCGATCCGCTGCCAGATGGGCAGTTCCGCCAACACCCGCCCCTGTGGGTGAGCATGGGGACTGGCCAAAAACACCTGCCACCACTGCTGTACCGCCTCGTCCAGGCTGGGCAGGCGTGGCTCCACCTGCCGTCCGCGGCTGTGCCATTCCACCAAACGGTGAAACTGCTGTCCTCGTCTCTGCTCCGCTTCCTGTTCAAAAACATTGGCAGCCGGCCAGATCAGCCGCTCCAGATACACGTAGCGAAACAGGCGCGGGCAGTGATCGAGCAGCGCCAAGGCCGAAGCAGACAGGTTGATCTGCTCAAGGCTCAACCTCTCCGGCGCAGGCGTAGAGGCTGGGATCCTGGACATGGGCTAGGGAGAGAGATTGAAAGCCATTTTAAGTCTGAGACGGGCTCCTCCCATCGCTACGCGCTGGCAGGTTGGGCGCTAACGTCCCTGCCCTTTTCCAAGTTTCTGTCAATCACAGCCGGTTACCCCTTCGGCACAGTAGGTGCTCCACCAAGGGTTAAAGTTGGAGGGATCCTCTGGCAGGGTACTGATGTTCAGCAGTTCTTGGAAGCTGCTGTCGCGGCCCCCGTAGCGCAGGTGCATGTGGACGGGATCCCCGTGCGGTGCTCGCAGAATGACGTAGGTGAACGCTTCGCAACTGGGATCTGCTCCGGGCTGCAGCTGAAATAGGTCCCAGATGGAGCTGAGGGAACGTTCTGGATAGTAGAAGGGATCTGGGGCAGCCCCCCGATAGGCGTAGCGGCAATTTTCGGCCAGCGGTTCTTTCCCTTCTAGGTCGGCGTAGAAGGAGAAAAACTCCATCTTCTCGAACTTCACCCGCTTCGGGTTGCGCGGATCGTTTGCCGATTGTTCCTGAGCCATATCGAGGGTGAAGACACCATCAATGCCCAAGTAGGGCACTTTGTAGGCATTGGGCGACACGACCTGCAGCTCTAACGCTGCGGCAGCGGCTCCAAAACCGAGAAGGCTCAGGCTGCTGACCAGCCAGGTGAGAGCCGTTGAGGAACCAACTTGACGGGAGAGCATAGGAACTTTGTCGTGCCTTTGTTGTGCGATGAGCTGCAGAGCAGTTTAGGAGAAGCCTTGAGCGCGTACCATCCCGCCGGGGGGCATTTTGGGAACCAGCTACCCTGCAGAGGCGGCTCCGAGCGACGGGATCCCTCATGGCCCTCGACAAAGCAGTAAAATTGGGGTCAAGCTCACGCTAAAGGTGTCGGCTCTGCCGCCAGCGCCTGAGCGTCTGCAAACTGTTTTATAAAGAGAGGAAAGCCCCGTGGAGCTAGCCGAGATCGAGGAGTTAATGAACAAAGCAGTGCAGGCCACCCAGCGCTCCTTTAACACGGTGCGCACCGGGC
>NZ_JANSJA010000053.1:2981-16888 GCF_047462335.1 Synechococcus sp. H60.1 | reverse complement strand
CCCCCTCGCAAATGGGTCTTGCATTCCTTGCCCCGCTTGGGTTTAATAGGGGTAGTGTTCCCCCTTCGGGGGGATCCCTAGAAATTGGAAACTCACATAGACGAGGGTGTCGTCCGACAAGCCCTTGACGTTCCCCCTTCGGGGGGATCCCTAGAAATTGGAAACAATAAAAACCCCCTCTCTCGAGGGGGATGAGTTTAGTTCCCCCTTCGGGGGGATCCCTAGAAATTGGAAACCCAGGATGATGTGCAGGGACTGCGGGCTGAGACGGAACAGTTCCCCCTTCGGGGGGATCCCTAGAAATTGGAAACGGCCCCACCACCGCCACCGTGCAACTCACCGGCAGCCGGTTCCCCCTTCGGGGGGATCCCTAGAAATTGGAAACTCGTCTACGGGGTAGACGGGGATTTCCAAATCCGTTAGTTCCCCCTTCGGGGGGATCCCTAGAAATTGGAAACTCCATACGGGTCGAGGCAGAAGGGTTGGCTTTTCTTTTTGTTCCCCCTTCGGGGGGATCCCTAGAAATTGGAAACCCAATGCTAATGTTAACTTTCAGTCCCATTAGCTCGAGTTCCCCCTTCGGGGGGATCCCTAGAAATTGGAAACTTCTTGTCCCGGATCCTCACGGGGAAGGACTGGGTTGGAGTTCCCCCTTCGGGGGGATCCCTAGAAATTGGAAACTTTTTGCGGGGACGCCTGGACGTACCCCGATGACAGCGGTTCCCCCTTCGGGGGGATCCCTAGAAATTGGAAACACGGTTTCGAGTGCTTGGAGCACATCGAGTTGCCGCCAGGTTCCCCCTTCGGGGGGATCCCTAGAAATTGGAAACTCGAAGGAGCTTGGGATCCCAAGCTCCAACAGAATGCACCGTTCCCCCTTCGGGGGGATCCCTAGAAATTGGAAACTGGAGTGATGATTTCGTCCGGGTCCTCTGGGTGCTCAATCCGAGTTCCCCCTTCGGGGGGATCCCTAGAAATTGGAAACGGGAAGTACTTCTTGATGTTCTTTACGTCTTCGTTTATGTTCCCCCTTCGGGGGGATCCCTAGAAATTGGAAACACCCACAAACTGTTTTACTCCTCCCTTTTACAGGGAAGTTCCCCCTTCGGGGGGATCCCTAGAAATTGGAAACGCAATTCTAGTTCACGCGTGTTCATATTAGGTTTTAGGGTTCCCCCTTCGGGGGGATCCCTAGAAATTGGAAACATGGGTGAAGGGGTTGCCCCAGGGCGTGCTGCGGTCGTTCCCCCTTCGGGGGGATCCCTAGAAATTGGAAACTCGAAGTTCAAGCAGCAGGGCTCGAGGCCGAAATGGTGGTTCCCCCTTCGGGGGGATCCCTAGAAATTGGAAACACTGGCTACGCTCCCGCAGCCAGCTCCACCACTCCCGGTGGGGCAAGGCGTTCCCCCTTCGGGGGGATCCCTAGAAATTGGAAACCTGCAGGGCGAACGCGACTTCGCGCTCTGCCTGCTCCACCGTTCCCCCTTCGGGGGGATCCCTAGAAATTGGAAACCGTTTCGAGCGCCTCATGGGCATTTGAGTCTATCCGTAGGTTCCCCCTTCGGGGGGATCCCTAGAAATTGGAAACAGCTCAGAATAGTCACTCGTCCACTCGGCTTCGTCGTTCCCCCTTCGGGGGGATCCCTAGAAATTGGAAACGTTTGTAACCAGATGGCAGATTTCCCCGAGTCCGAAATGGTTCCCCCTTCGGGGGGATCCCTAGAAATTGGAAACTGCTGGTGGTTCGTCTGTACACCGAGGATGGCCGTCCGTCGGTAGTTCCCCCTTCGGGGGGATCCCTAGAAATTGGAAACTCCGATGACGGCGGCCCCCACTTTGACGTGGGGCTTCTGCAAGTTCCCCCTTCGGGGGGATCCCTAGAAATTGGAAACGTAAAGCGGCTGATCCGCGAACGACGGGTCTTCCCCGTTTGTTCCCCCTTCGGGGGGATCCCTGGAAATTGGAAACAAGGAAGGGAAAGTTCCCGCAACGTTTTGGTTTGGGGTTCCCCTTCGGGGGGATCCCTAGAAATTGGAAACTATGGGGTAAGCCAACACAAGCGTACGTCATTGTCCTTCTCCTGGTTCCCCTTCGGGGGGATCCCTAGAAATTGGAAACTGCATGAGCAGCACTTCGGCTGCTTCCGCATTGAGTAGGGGTTCCCCTTCGGGGGGATCCCTAGAAATTGGAAACTAGTTGCGTGCCGCTTCTACAGCTTCACGCAACTTCTGTAAGGTTCCCCTTCGGGGGGATCCCTAGAAATTGGAAACTCTCCATCAACAATGTAGGTTGCTCTAGAGCCGTAAATGTTGGTTCCCCTTCGGGGGGATCCCTAGAAATTGGAAAAGAAAAGGCGGCTACGGAACTCCGAGTAGATCTCGGCATAAGCCTTGACCCACTCGGAATCCGGCTGGATGAGGCGTTCCACCTGTACCAAGCGATCGGCAGCCTGCTGCACTGAACAGCACCAATAGGCTGAGGCGGCCAGGATGGCTGCCCCTACCGCCGGCTCCGGGTGCCTGACCACTGCCAGGGGGCGGGCGAGGATGCTGGCCCGCAGGCGCAGCCAGAGGGGGCTTTTGCAGCCGCCGCCAGTGGTTAACAGCGGCTCTTGCACCGGGATCCCGTGGGCCGCCAAGGTCTCCAGCCCTAGCCGCTCCACCATCGCCACCCCTTCCAAAAGAGCTGCATAAAAGCGAAGGGATCCCACTTCCGCCTGGGGCAAGAAGCCGGCAAATTCGCTATCCAGGATGGGAAAACGCTCGCCGGGCCGGCAGAGAGGATAGCTGACTAGGCCCGTGGGCAGATAGGCCTCCGCCTGCTGATCCAAGGCAGCAAAGTCGCCGCCGGGAAAGAAGTGGGGCAGGACGCCGCCGCCGCAGAAGGAGGCTGCCCCCGGCCACCAACCGGTTCGGTCGGGGTGCAGATGAGAATAGATACTCGGCGTTTGCACAGGGTCAGGGCTGTTGGCCTTGAAGATAAGAGTTGTGCCCAGGCTGGTGGAAACCTGCCCCAAGCGAGTAGCCCCTGCAGCCAATTGCCCAGCACAGCCATCGGTGATCCCGGCAGCAATCAGCACCTCTGATCCCAGCTCCCACTCAGGCCGCACCGTTCCCAGAACTGTTCCTGGCGCCACCACCTCAGGAAAGCGCTTGGGATCAAGGCCCTGTTGGGAGAGCCACTCCCGCGGCCAGGTGTAGGTTTCTAGGTCAAAGCCACTTTTCAGGGCATGGGTGTGATCAGTTACCCGCTGGCGGCCCCCCAGTTGGCTTAGGAGAAAGTCCGCCGGATGGGCCAGGTAGCTTTCTCGGTATTGGTCGGGATGGGCTTCTGCCCACCACAGCCAGCGGCTAAGCCCCCAACTGGCAGGGATCCCCAAGCGCTGAGCCTGGGCCTGGCCCCGCCGGTCGGAATACAGCCAGGCCTGATCCAGCGGCATGCCCCGTCCGTCCACCGGCAGCACTGTACCCGAGGTGCTGCAGGCACTGAGGGCAACAATGGCGTAGCGATCCCCCAGTTGAGCTTTGAGGTGGCCCAGCAGTGCCTTCAGGGTGCGCAGCCAGCGGCCTGGATTGGTTTCTGGGGGATCCCAGGAGCGCTCGCTTTTGCCCACTATCTCCCCTGCTTCCGAGAGAGCTACCAGCCGCATCCCCGAAGTGCCCAGGTCGATCCCAAGAAACACAGGGGCCATAGAGCCTTCCTCAAAATTGGCTAAGCTGGCCTTAAACGCGGTAAAACCCTAAAAATCTCGGCTGCTGCGGGCCAAAGCCTCTTGGATATTGAGATCCAAATCCTTCACCGACTCCAGCACCGAGCGCGTAATTAGCTTGCCCGCCTGCACCAAAACGGCGCCAGTTATCGGGTGCAAAAGGGGCTGCTCCGCCCGCCGCCCAATCAACACCTCGATATCCTTAAAGGCATTGATGTACATCCCCACCGGCAATTCCACCACCACCCCTTCCCCCAGAACTCGCGCCTGGCAGGCTAGGCGGGAATTGGGCTGACGGCTGGTGATCACCTCCAGGGTACGCTGCTCCCGCGGGGTCATGGGTGAGAGCGATTCCATCCCCTCTTTTACGTACACATGGCAGGTGGCGCAGAGGCCGCGCCCGCCGCACTCTTTTAACACGTTCAGCTCTTCCTGCAGCAGCACCGAGAGCAAGTTGCTGTTGGTGGCCACTTCCGACACTTGGGCAATGGGATCCAACCGCACGCGCTTAACCATAGTCCCTCCTCCGTTACGTCTCTTAACGCTAGCTTGCCTACAAGTAGGAAGGGGCTGCCATCTGCCTCTTGCCTGTATCCTTTTCTACTTCTGTTGGCAGGTCGAGCGGAGGAGGAGCAAGCTGGACAGGCTAGAGTGGATCCTGCCCCTGGCTTAGAGTCTTCTGGGGTTCGATCCCAGGTTCTGCTGGTATGAGTTCTCCAATCATCCAGTGGTATCCCGGCCACGTGGCCAAGGCCATTGGCCAATTGCGGGAACAACTGCAGCGGGTGGATGTGGTCATTGAGGTTTTGGACGCGCGGATCCCGCTGGCCAGTCGCCATCCCGATCTAGACAAGTGGCTGGGGCACAAGCCGCGCCTTTTGGCGCTTAACCGAGCCGATGCCATCGAGGCCAGGGATCTCAGAGCTTGGCAGGAGTATTTTTCCCAGCAAGGGATCCCTGTCTATCCCACCAATGGCCAATCGGGAGAGGGGGTGCCTCGCCTCAAGCAAGCCATCTTACAGCTGGGGCAGTCGGTAAACGAGCGGCGCCAGCAGCGGGGCATGCGACCGCGGGCCATCCGGGCAGTGGTGGTGGGCTTTCCCAATGTGGGCAAGTCTGCCCTCCTGAATCGACTTTTGGGACGGCGGGCCGCCGAGAGTGCCGCGCGCCCTGGGGTAACCCGGCAACTGCAGTGGGTGCGGCTGGGAGGGGAGCTGGATTTGCTGGACTCACCGGGCATCCTCCCGCCTTCGCTGCCGGATCAACGGGCAGCCACGCTGCTGGCCATCTGCGATGACATCGGCGCAGCCGCCTACGACCCTGAGGGCGTGGCGGCCTACTTCGTGGAACAACTGCTGCAGGTGCAGCCCCAGGCCCAAGTCCTCCTGCAACGGCGCTACGGCTGGTCCGACCCGATCCCTCCTGGCAGCGTAGCCATCCAGGAGCTGGCCCAACGGCGCTACCGAGGCGATACCGAGCGAGCAGCAAGGCAAATTCTCAACGACTATCGCAAGGGTTGGCTAGGGCCTCTGGCTTTGCAACTCCCTCCCACCTCCTAGCACTCTGGCAGGAGGCTAGCTCCACCAGATCTTGGTATGTATATCTTGCTACGGAATGCTGTAGGGTAAGTGATAGGATAGGTGTAGAACGTTAACTCCAATTAGCTTTTTCCCCACGGTTAGGGGCGGGCTTAGCATCAATAGCCCGTCTTTGCTGCATTTTTTCGCAGCTTTTTCCCTTAACCTGCCTGCAGCCAGGTCGAGGATAAGCTGTAAGGAACTTCGGTGATCGATACTATAGGTAGCAGTTAAACCATCCTTCTTGTCAGGTTCCCATGGGTCAGCCTGCTGTGGCCACCAGTTTAGAAGGAGGCTTTGACCTAAATAGCCTTGATTTTGAGGTGCCGGGATGGCTGCGGGCTTTGCTTTCAGGCGCTGAAGATCTCGGCGATGGGCTGCGATCCTACACGGCCGAAGAGGCAGATTTGCTGCGCCGAGCCTTCGAGTTTGCCTACTGCTTGCACAAGGGCCAAAAGCGGAAATCAGGGGATCCCTACATCGCCCACCCAGTGGCCGTGGCCAGCCTGCTGCGGGAGCTGGGGGGCGATGCCGTTACTGTAGCTGCTGGCCTTCTGCACGATGTTGTGGAAGATACGGAAGTTACCCTGGAGGCCCTAGAGGCCGAGTTTGGCCCTGAGGTTCGCCTGCTGGTGGAGGGGGTAACCAAGCTTTCTAAGTTTAATTTCTCCAGCAAAACAGAGCAGCAAGCGGAAAACTTCCGCCGCATGTTTGTGGCCATGGCCAAAGACATTCGGGTCATTGTGGTCAAGCTGGCGGATCGCCTGCACAACATGCGCACGCTGCAATATCTACCCCCCCACAAGCAAAAACAGATTGCAGCCGAAACTATGGAGATCTTTGCGCCTCTAGCCAACCGGCTGGGGATCTGGCATTTCAAGTGGGAACTGGAAGACTTGGCCTTTAAGTACCTGGATCACGAAGCCTATCGCCAGATCCAAGAGCTGGTCAACGCCAAGCGCAGTGAGCGAGAGGCAGAGATCCAAGCGTTTATTGAAGAGCTGCGCAAGCACCTCATTCAAGCGGGGCTAGAGCACTTTGAGATTAGCGGGCGGCCCAAGCACCTGTACGGCATCTACCGCAAGATGCAGCAGCAGCGCAAGGAATTTCACGAGATCTACGATCTCCTGGCGGTGCGGGTTATCGTGCAAACCGTGAGTGAATGCTACCGGGTGCTGGCGGTTGTTCACAACTGTTTTCGCCCCATTCCAGGTCGTTTCAAAGACTACATTGGTCTCCCCAAGGCCAACCGCTACCAATCTTTGCATACGGCTGTGATTGGCCTACAGGGCCGACCGGTGGAAGTGCAGATCCGCACCGAAGAGATGCACCGTGTGGCGGAATACGGCATTGCCGCCCACTGGAAGTACAAAGAAGCCGGCAGCACCCCCGTAAAGCCCGAGGAAGAGCGCTTTACCTGGCTGCGGCAACTGTTGGAGTGGCAAAACGACCTCAAGGACGACAAAGAATACCTGGACACCATTCGCGAGAACCTATTTGAGAGCGAGGTTTACGTCTTCACGCCCAAAGGAGACTTGCTGGCCCTGCCCCAGGGATCCTGCCCGGTGGACTTTGCCTATCGCATTCACTCCGAAATTGGGGATCACTGCGCTGGGGCGCGGGTAAACAACAAGATTGTGCCTTTGGATACCCGCCTGCGCAACGGCGACATTGTGCAGATCATCACCCACAAAAATGCCCACCCCAGCCTGGACTGGATTAATTTTGTCGCCACCAGTTCAGCCCGCAACCGCATTCGCCAGTGGTTTAAGCGCTCCAATCGCGAGCAAAATATTGCCCGCGGCCGGCAGTTGCTGGAGCGGGAGCTGGGCAAAACGGGGTTCGATGCGCTGCTCAAGTCAGAGCGCATGCAAAAGGTTGCCGAGAAGCTCAACTATAGCAGCGTGGAGGATTTGCTGGCGGCGCTGGGCTATGGAGAGGTAACCCCCACACAGGTAATCCATCGGCTGCAGGAGGTAAGCAAGCCAGCCGTCTCTCCCCCACCCGAGGAGGGATCCCTTGAGAAAGCCAAGCTGCTGCTGCCGCGGGCCGATGGGGGCCGAGGTTCTAGCCGATCCCAATCTCCCATCCTAGGGGTGGAGGGCCTGAAGCACCAGTTGGCCAAATGCTGCAACCCGCTGCCAGGGGATCCCATCCTGGGCGTGGTCACCCGCTTCAAGGGCATCACCATTCATCATCGCGACTGTCCGCGGGTGGCTCAAGTTCCGGGCGATCGACTCGTGCCAGTGCGCTGGAATGAGGAGCAACTGCGGCAGAGCACCCAGATCTACCCCGTGGAACTGCGCCTGGAGGTCATTGACCGCGTTGGCGTGCTGCGGGACATCCTCTCCCGTCTCTCGGATCAAAGCATCAATGTGCGCAATGCTAGGGTGCAGACTTTTGCCAACCGCACGGCCCTAATCGATCTCTGTATTGATGTGCGGGACAAAAAACAGCTCGACCAAGTTCAGAGTCAATTGCGCCAGCTCTCGGATGTGCTGGTGTTGCGCTCCCGCCACTACCAGAACGGATCCCGCTGAAGAACTTCTAGGTTCTTTTTTTCGCTGGTTAGAGAGGAGGCGCCCATATTAGGATGATTGGGATGGGTAACCAATCTGAGCGGAGGATCCCGGTATGTCAGCAGCACGAGGTGGGCATTTTGCCCAATTAGGACAGCGGCTCTCTGGGGTGTTGTTACTGCTCTGTGTTTGCCTCAGCTTGCTCACCAGTGCCTGCTCCGCAGGCTCCAACCTGCGCGCCTACAGGGATCCTGGCGGGGCCTTTGCTTTTGCCTATCCCAACGGCATGGTGGCGGTGAACTTGGGGCCAGGGAAAGGGCCAGCGGTGCTTCTGCGCGACTTGGTGTACGAGACGGAGAACGTCAGCCTGATGATCGCCCCCTTTGACAAGGGAGAGACGATCGCCGACCTGGGTGGCCCGGATGAGGTGGGGCAATTGGTGGCGGAGAAGATCATCGCCCCCGCCGGATCCGGTCGCTCGACCCAGTTGTTGGCCGCCGAAGCTTTTGAGCGGCAAGGCCAGCCTTACTACCTGTTTGAATACCAAACTGACCTGGGATCCCAGCTCCGCCACGAGATAGTGACGGTAACCGTGCGCCACCATCGCCTCTATACTCTGACGGCCTCCACCCGAGAATCCCGCTGGCCCCAGGTGCAGGCCGCCTTCAGGAATGTGGGCCGTTCTCTGAATGTTTCCTGAAGCTTTTCCTTAGAAGATTTTCTCAAGGGGTTGAACCGGGCGGGGTGGACTTGGGCAAGTTAAAGCTGAGCCTTCCCGATGGAGTTGCCTGCCGATCCCGGCTGAGGCATCTGGTGCTAAAACGTTAATGTTTTAAACCTGCAGAGATGGACTCCTATCCCCCTTCTCTATGACCGTATACGTGGTTCAGATCAGTGACCTGCATCTGTTTGCCAAGCCGCACCAGCGACTGCTGGGGGTGGACACGGAAACCTCTTTTCTGCAGGTGCAAAAGGCGATTGCCGCCTTGGATCCCTTGCCCGATCTGCTGCTGCTCACTGGGGATCTCGCCCAAGATGGCAGCGCCGCCGCCTACGCCCGTTTGCGAGAGCATCTGCAGGCTCTTCCCATCGACACCTATTGGCTGGCGGGGAACCACGATCGCCTTCATAACATGAACTCAGAGCTCCGCGCCGAGCGAGTACACGGGGAGAAAAGCTTCAGTCGAGAGAACTGGAGCTTCATTTTATTGAACTCTCTGGTGCCGGGCAAAGACAGCGGCTACCTAACGGATCGCACCTTGCTGTGGCTCCGCCAAGAGCTGCAGCGCAGCCAGGCTGCCCAGAACCATGTTCTCTTGGCCCTGCATCACCCCCCTTTTTCGGTAGGTTCCGATTGGCTGGATCAAAGCGCCCTGCAGCAGCCAGAGCGGCTGTTTCAGGTCTTGGACGAGTTCGACCACATCCGCTTGGTGATCTTTGGCCACATTCATCAAGAGCTGCACTGCCGCCGCCAGGGGGTTGATTACTTGGCCTGCCCCTCCACCTGTGTGCAATTTTGCCCCAAGAGCTCTCGGTTTAGCCTGGACGTGATCCCTCCGGCCCTAAGGCAGATATGGCTGGAGCCGGATGGCAGCTTCAAAACCCAGGTGCAGCGGGTGGAAGCCGCCTTGCAAACGCCCAACCTAGCCCTGAAAGGGTACTGAGCGGCCATCCCTGGAAAACCCCTCCAGGCTACCCTAGCTTCTCAGCGGGCAGAAGTCTGCCCGGACTATTTGTCGCCATTCCTTGCGAGGCAATGGAGAGAACGCTGGCAGAAATTAATCGGCGCATTGCCCAAGGCCAGGTGCGGGTGTGGACGGCCCTAGAGGCCAAAGCCAAGCTGGCCACCCTGGGCATTGAGCAGGCTTTTGAGCAGGTGGATGTGGTAACCACCGGTACCTTTGAGCCAATGGAGTCGTCAGGGGCAATCCTCAACCTGGGCCATACGGATCCGCCCATTAAGATTCGCCAAGCCTGGTTGAACGGGGTGCCAGCCTATGCCGGCTTTGGGGCTGTCGATCTCTACATTGGGGCGGCCCAGCCCGGTGAGCAAGCCGAGCACCCCTATGGAGGCGGCCACGTCATCGCCGATCTGGTGGCCGGCAAGCGGGTGCACCTGCGGGCCATTGGCCAGGTAACCGACTGCTATCCCCGCGCCGACTACGAGACCACTCTGACGCGGGATCAGCTGAACCAGTTCTACTTGTTCAACCCTCGCAACGCTTACCAAAACTTCATTGTCGGCGTCAACGGTGGGGATCGGCCCTTGTACACCTATTTGGGCCTGTTGGAACCCAACCTGGGCAATGCCGTCTATTCCAACCCAGGTGAGCTCTCCCCCCTCCTCAACGACCCCCTCCTGCGCCGGGTGGGGATCGGCAGCCGCATCTTCCTAGGAGGGGGCACCGGCTATGTAGCTTGGGAAGGCACCCAACACTTCCCGCGGCAAAAACGGCTGCCCAACCAAACCCCCATTGGCCCAGCAGCCACCTTGGCCCTCATTGGTGACGCCAAACAGATGCAAGCGGAATGGGTGCGGGGCTGCTACTTCCGCAACTACGGCCCCAGCTTGATGTTGGGGGTGGGGATCCCCATCCCCATCCTCTCCCCTGCCGATCTGGAGTCCATTGCTGTCCGGGATGAGGAACTGGTGGCGCCGGTGATCGACTTTTCTATCCCCCGGCGGGTGCGGCCCACCTTTGGCCTGGTGAGCTATGCCCAGCTCAAATCCGGCCACATCACCCTCAACGGCCGCAAGGTGCGCACTGCTCCCCTGGCCAGCCTGCGCCGCTCAATGCAAGTTGCCGAGATCCTCAAACAGTGGATTGTCAGCGGCCAGTTTACTCTCACCCAGCCGGTTGCCCCTCTGCCCCTAGATCGGGAGTTGCTCGCCCAGAACCCTCATTCATAAAGGGCTCCCCATCTCCAAGACTGGCCATTGGATCCGAATCCCTTGCAAGGGGTTGTCTTCCAGGGAGTTGCCGCTACCATTACGCCCTAGGGGAGAAGGGGATCGCAAGGGGGAGAAGATGAGGTTCCGGCGTATTGCTTTTGGCTCGGCAGTGTTGGGATGGCTCCTGGCCCTGCCCGTCCTTCCTGGCCACGGATCGGGGGAGCGGCGAGTGGTGCCCGACACCCCCTTCTACTTCGACAACCACTATTTCGATCGCTACCCCGCGGCAGTGGTGGTGAGGGTGGTGAATGGCGACACGCTGGTGGTGCAAATCGAAGGGGAGCAGAAACTGCGCCTAATCCGCTTGGCCGGCATCCAGGGCCTCCGCCCAGAGGAGGATCCCTTTTATCAGCAAGCTACTGAGCTGATGCGCGAGCGCATCCTCCGCCGCACCGTCAAGCTGGAAGGGGATAAGCTGCTGCGCAACGTCGATGCCACCGGCCTGGTGGAGGCCTACGTCTGGTTGGAGGGCCAGCAGATGAACGCCATGCTCGTGCGCAACGGCCTGGCCCGCATCATCCCCTACAGCCACAACATCAAATACGACAGCTACTTCCGCGGCCTGGAAAAGAAAGCTCGCCAAGAGCGCCTTGGCATTTGGAGCCGTCTCTGATGTCTTGGATAGCTCTAGACTGGACTTACCGAGCGCTCAGATACCCCTGCTTTGAGGGTCAAATCCACTCCAGCTTCCCAGGATCCCAATCGCTGGGTGAGGCGGTTGCCTTTGGTAACCGGCCTTTTGGGCAGCACCCTCCTGGTCATTAACCGGCTGGCGTTTACGCCGGAGTTGCTGGCCAGCCAGTCCCGCTCTGATGCCTTAGGGATCCTCCTCAGCGCCATTCTGATCTTGACCGGCCTGCTGTGGCAGCAGATCCAGCCCCGTCCCCCCCAGGCATCTACCCTACAGGGGAGTCCAGGCTGTGACTGGGATCCGGATCTTTCCGAGAGGGAAAAACTGGAGCTGGCCTGGGCCTCCCACACGCTCCTTAGCACCACTGCTGCCCGCACAGTAGTGATCTGGGTGGAGGGGCGCACCCTCCTGCAGCGGGGGATCCTGGCCAGCCCCGGCCAGTTGCCCTCCATCCGGCCCCAGAGCGTCTTGCAGCGGGTGTTGCAGACCGGACGGCCCGTCTATCTGGTGGATTTGAAACTGTTCCCGGCCCGCGCCGAGTTCGAGGGCCTGCTGCCCCCCGGATCCCAGGCGGTTCTCTGCCAGCCCATTGGCCAAAAGGGATGCCTCATCTTGGGCAGCGACACCCCCCGCAGCTTCAGCCGCCAGGAGCAAGCCTGGATTGCCGCCATTGCCGACAAACTAGAAACCCTGTTTGCCTAGCTCCCCTCTCCCTTTGGGAGAGGGGCTGGGGGTGAGGGGGAGGCTAAGCAGCGCTCTCCAGGCTCACCTGAAACACCTCGCTAAAGGCCTTCTCGACCTTGTAGCCGGAGTCAATGGTTTCCAGAGGATCCTTGCGCAGGCGGTGGCGCAAACACAAGCTGATGACCCGGCGAATATCGGCAACAGTCACTTCAGTACGCCCTTCCAGAGCTGCCAGCGCTTTGGCCGCGCGGTTGGTGACGATATCTCCCCGCAGCCCGTCTATTTCCAAAGCTGCACACACCCCAGAGATCTTCAGGCGCAAGTCGGGATCCACCCCCACAGCGGGCAACAGGTGTTGTGCTTTTTCAATCCGTTCCCGCAGGCGTTGCTGGGCCTCGGCGTATTTGGCCAAGAAGGCCTGCGGATCGGCGTCGAACTGGCTACGCTCTTCGACGATCTGTACCCGCAGGGCCGGATCCCGCACCGTTTCGATGCGCACGAACATGCCGAAGCGATCCAAGAGTTGGGGCCGCAATTCTCCCTCTTCGGGGTTGCCGGATCCCACCAGGACAAAGCGGGCCGGGTGGCGAATGGAAATGCCTTCCCGCTCGACTGTGTTCCAGCCGGAGGCCGCCGCATCCAGCAAGACATCCACCAAGTGGTCGTCCAGAAGGTTCACCTCATCCACGTAGAGGA
This sequence comes from Synechococcus sp. H60.1, assembly GCF_047462335.1. Classification (NCBI taxonomy): domain Bacteria; kingdom Bacillati; phylum Cyanobacteriota; class Cyanophyceae; order Synechococcales; family Synechococcaceae; genus Synechococcus; species Synechococcus sp. H60.1. The sequence continues at coordinate 4,119 of NZ_JANSJA010000053.1, read as the reverse complement.
TGCCGCGGTTGGCTTTGGCCAACAGCCCCGGCTCAAAGGCCTTCACCCCCTGGGAGAGAGCGCGCTCGATGTCGAGAGTGCCGCAGACCCGGTCTTCCGTGGCCCCCAAGGGCAGATCCACCATCGGCACCTGGATCCAGGTGGTTTCTAGGGTTTCTCCCGCCTGCAGTCGCTCCCACACCTGATCGCTCATGAGGTCTCGCTGCCGCGGGTGGCTGTTGAAGGGATCCCCTTTGACGACCTCGATCTGGGGCAGGAGATCGGCTAAGGCGCGGATGGTGGTGGATTTGCCCGTGCCCCGATCCCCCATGATCAGCACGCCGCCGATGCGGGGATCGATGACGTTGAGGAGCAGAGCCAACTTCATCTCCTCTTGGCCGACGATGGCGGTAAACGGGAAAACCGGGCGACGTTCCAAGTTCATAGAGGCAACAACGAGCATCTACCCCATTATCCCAAAGGCTCTTCCCTTTCGGGCTGTTTGATGCTCCAACAGGAACCTCAAGGCCGCTTTTGGGTCAACTAGAGAAGCAAGCTCTGGGATCCCTGGCTTTGCGTGGGGAAGACCAGATAGCATCAGAGCCTGCACGGTTGGCTGGGAGTGGGTTGAATCTGGGTAACAGCGAAAGCTACACCAAAAGAAAGGGGCTCCCAAAAGCGCCGGCAACCCCAGAGAGAGTTCGTTATTGGGTGGGGAGATAGCAGCAGTGTCACGTCAAGCAAGTCGGAGACGGTGGACGGCATTCTCGATGCCAAACGTGGCCCAAAAAGGGCTGGTGGGCCTGATCTGGGTCTGCACCTCGATCCCGGTATTGACCGTTTCTCTGGCCGTAGCCCAAACTGCCGCCACCTCTCTAGTTTTGACCGATGAACAGGTCGCCAAGTATGCCCGCATCGTCCTGGAGATGGAGCCGCACCGACAAGAGGCCCAGCAGCGCTCCCAGGCCACCGCGGATCCGGCCAGCAAAGATCAAATCCGGCGGGAGTTCATTCGCACCGCCACCGAGATCATCACCCGCCACGGCATGACCGTGCCTGAATACAACCGCATCACCCTGTTGATTCGCTCCGAAGAAGGCAAAGCCCTCCAACAGCGCATCGAAGCCGAAATCCTGCGCCTGCAAAGCGCGGATCCCAG
>NZ_JANSJA010000053.1:0-2881 GCF_047462335.1 Synechococcus sp. H60.1 | reverse complement strand
CTTCACTTGAAGCCCACTGCCGCCTGCCAGACAAAAGCCAGCAAAAAGAACAAAACAGGGATGATGGGCAGAATGTCGATCAGGGGATCGAACAGCTCATAGCCTTCTGGCAAAGCAGCCAGGAGCATCATTGCAGACATAGCAACAAACCTCGGGGGGAAGGAAGTGAAGTTAGAAAAACTGCTCTTTTCAGGATTGATAGAGAGTTTAACATTGCCGGGCGGAGATTCTCGCTAAGGTCAAGAAATGTAAACGGAAAATGCTTTAGAGAACCCCCATATTGGAGAGGCCCAGGATCACTCCCACGCCCAGCAGATGGCCGAAGCTGGCAACTCCCAACACTTCCGGCCAGCTCATCCCCAACACAGGCCCTGTTTCTGAAGCCACACCCGAAGAGGACTTGAAGCTTAAGTAGGCCAGCCCTGTGCAGAGCAGGATAATCACCGCGCTCAGGGGAGACCAAGGGCTGGTTTGGGCAGTCATGGCCAATGGCGCAACAACGGGCAGCATGGTTTTCCTCCTCAGCTTGGGTTAACCGCACCCTAGATTACCCCCATTCCGCAACTCCCAAGGGGATCCCCACATGAATTGCAACAGAGGCCGCAACAAAACCTCACACTGTAGTCTTTCTGGCTTCAGGGCCCGTTTACTCTTCGCCGGGATCCCTGTCTGTCGCAACCGGCCTGGATGGACTGGAGTTGGCAAGAAAAATCCGGCCGGGTTCAACGAGGGGGGCGTCTCTCTGCCGTATACTAACGAAAGTTAACAAATCGATCTCTTCCCCTGCTTTTCGAGGTGATGAACTGGCTCTGTTGCCTTGATCCATCCTCACCGTCTGCGCTGTGCACACCCAAGGATGGCTGCCGATGACTGCTGCTGCGACTTCGCAACCGGATCCCAAGCCTTTCACGTTACCCCGCGAGCTGTTGGGGCCGCCGCCAGAATTTTGGAATCCCACCCTGCTGATGTTTTTGGCAGCAGTGGCGCTTTCGGCCTCTTGCTTTGGCGGGTACGCCTTTTGGCATTGGCCCAGGTGGCTGGTGTTTTGGCTCAACTTTGTCGCCCTCTATGTTTTGGGCACGGTGATCCACGATGCCTCTCACGGCTCTGCCCACCGCAGCCGCTTTTTGAACGAGGCGCTGGGTCACGGCTCTGCCTTGTTGCAGGGCTTTGTCTATCCTGTCTTTAAGCGGGTTCACATGCAACACCACGCCCACGTCAACCATCCCGAAGACGATCCCGATCACTATGTGTCCACGGGCGGGCCGCTGTGGCTGATCGCACCGCGCTTTTTCTACCATGAGGTGTTTTTCTTTAAGCGGCAGCTCTGGCGCAAGGGCCGCTGGGATCTGTTGGAATGGGGCCTAAGTCGGCTGGTGGTGATCCTAACGTTTGCGCTGGCCATTCACTTTGGCTACACCGACTACATCATGAACTACTGGCTGCCCCCTGCTTTTATCATGGGCTTCCTGTTGGGCTTGTTTTTCGACTATCTACCCCATCGCCCTTTTCAGTCTCAGGAGCGGTGGTACAACGCCAGGGTTTACCCCGGCTGGCTGACCAATATTCTGCTGCTGGGGCAAAACTATCACCTGATCCACCACCTCTGGCCCTCGGTTCCTTGGTACAAGTATCAGGCGGCCTACTGGGTGGCTAAGCCGGAGTTGGATGCGCGCAACTGCCACCAGACGCTGGGCATTTGGCAGAAGGGCGAGTTTTGGAGCTTTGTCTACGACGCGCTGATTGGCCTCCACTGGCACAAGCCCGCTCCTGAGGGGGCCTCAGCCGAGTTTGCAACAACGCCATCCCTTGCTGATCCCCAGCTTGGCGAAGAGGCCGATTGAGATGGTCTTGCCGACGCTGCGGATCCCTCAGTTGCTGCTGTTTGTGGAGGCGGCCAGCTTGCTGCAGGACTCCAGCCAGGCCCTGTTACAGGCTGGTCAGGCGACGGCGGATTTGCCGGAGGTGATCGCGGAAGCGCGGGGGCGAGCTGAAGCTCAGTTGCAGTCCCTTGGGATCCCGGCAGAGTTGCGGGCGCAGGTGCGAGGGATTCTGAGGTTGACCTCGCTGCCGCAGGTGCTGGCCTACCTGCAGGATTTGTTGGACGCGGGATCCGGCCCCGATTTGGAGGCTTTCCTGAACCAGGCAGGATCCGCCTCTACTCTGTTGCGCTTTCCGCCGCTGCTGCTGGGAGCGGTGACACTGCAGGTGCTGCTGGAGCGGCTGGATTTTTCCCCTGCAGAACAAGCGGTGCTGCAGGCGCAACGAGCCCAGTGGGAACAGGCCCTGGCCGAACTAGCCACCAGCCATGGGGTTTCCCTAGAGCCGCTGCGGGCTGTTGCCGAGAGGGCGCTGCAGGCTGTCTCGACGGAGGAGCTGCTGCAACTGGGCCAGGATCTGGCTCAAGATCTCGAGGATTGGGGGGCTCTGGGCGCCACCGAGGTTGAGGGGGAAACCGAGCCTCAGGTGGAGCTGGCGGGGCCTCTGGTGTTCCTGATGGTGGCCGATCACCTGTTGGCCCAGACAGAGTATCCCCTCACCCCCGATCAACGGCTGGATCTGCAGACCAATCGCGCCGAGGCAGAGAGCCGCCTCGCGGCCATGCAAAAGCTGGGCCGCCTTGAGAACTTGGCGGAGCAACGGGCCTACATCCAGGCTTGGATCGCGCAGACCTCGGTTCCCGATCTGCTACAGACTCTGGATCGCTGGTTTGCCCCCTCTGAGGTTGACCCCTAAGGTTCATCAGAGGCAGGACCGAGGCTCGCTATGCTTGATGCTGTAATGCTGAGGCAAGCGGATCCCACGCAAGGGAGGAGGTGGGAAGGTGGACTGGGGCAGCCTGTTCTGGCTCTTTCTGATCTTCAGCTCATTGCAGCCCCTT